>NZ_JBMNDR010000008.1:110302-153341 GCF_052543235.1 Streptomyces sp. SAS_272
TCGTTCGGCCGGGTCAGGGGCTGAGCTGCTCCACGCTGCAGGTGTCGTCGGGCTCCGCCATGCTCCGGGGGCCGAGCCGCTCTACACGCTCCGGGGGCGGTGTCGTTCGGCCGGGTCAGGGGCTGAGCCGCTCCACGCGCCAGGTGCCGTCCGGCTCCGCCACGTACCGCAGGCGGTCGTGCAGGCGGTTCAGACGGCCCTGCCAGAACTCGACAGACCGCGGCGCCACCCGGAAACCGCCCCAGTGCGGCGGCACCGGCACCTGCTCGCCCTCCGGGTAGCGGGCCGCCAGCTCGGCGTAGGAGGCGTCGAGACCGTCGCGCGAGGCGATCACCGAGGACTGCGCGCTGGCCCACGCGCCGAGCTGGGAGCCGTGCGGCCGGGTGCGGAAGTACGCCGCCGTCTCGTCGCGCCCGGTGCGCCGTGCCACGCCCCGCACGATGACCTGCCGGGCCATCGGATGCCACGGGAAGAGCAGCGAGACATGCGGGTTCGCGGCGAGGTCGCGGGCCTTGCGGGAGTCGTAGTTGGTGTAGAAGACGAAGCCCTGCTCGTCGAACTGCTTCAGCAGCACCGTGCGGGAGCTGGGCCGTCCCTCGGCGTCCGCGGTGGAGACGACCATGGCGTTCGGCTCGAAGAGGTGGGCCTCCACGGCCGCGTCCTTGAACCAGCGGGCGAACTGCTCCACGGGCGTCGCGGCCAGCTCGGCCTCGGCGATTCCCTCGACCCGGTACTGCTGGCGCATGGCGGCGGGGTCGAGCGCGGGACCGGGACCGGCACTGAGGCCCGGTCCGGGGGAGGCGGCGTCTGCGTCGGTCACACGGCCATCCTGCCGCATGGCCCGCGGAGGCGGACGCCCCACCCGGGCGGGCACCCAATGGCACTGAGTGCCGCGGACACTCCCCAAAGGTGGCACTCGCGGATAGGGTGAGATGCCACCCCGGTCGGGTGACCGCCGGCCCTTCGGGGCAACACTGGGGAGAGCGCCAGGACCGCGAGTCCCCGCACGTCGACCGGCTCGACGCGTCCAGGACCGCGGATCCGCCGGCGCCATCCGTCGCACACTCACGAGGAGCCGCCTGATGTCCGACTTCGTACCCGGACTCGAAGGAGTCGTCGCGTTCGAGACGGAGATCGCCGAACCCGACAAGGAGGGCGGCGCCCTGCGGTACCGGGGCGTCGACATCGAGGACCTGGTCGGCCATGTCTCCTTCGGCAACGTCTGGGGCCTGCTCGTGGACGGCGCCTTCAACCCCGGCCTGCCGCCCGCCGAGCCGTTCCCCATCCCCGTCCACTCCGGTGACATCCGCGTCGACGTCCAGTCCGCCCTCGCCATGCTCGCGCCCGTCTGGGGACTCAAGCCCCTGCTCGACATCGACGCCGAGCAGGCCCGCGAGGACCTCGCCCGCGCCGCCGTCATGGCGCTCTCCTACGTCGCCCAGTCGGCGCGCGGCCAGGGCACGCCCATGGTGCCCCAGCGGGAGATCGACAAGGCCGGCTCCGTCGTCGAACGGTTCATGATCCGCTGGCGCGGCGAGCCCGACCCCAAGCACGTGAAGGCGGTCGACGCCTACTGGACGTCCGCGGCCGAGCACGGCATGAACGCGTCCACCTTCACCGCCCGGGTGATCGCCTCGACCGGCGCCGACGTCGCCGCCGCGCTCTCCGGAGCCGTGGGCGCCATGTCCGGCCCGCTGCACGGCGGCGCCCCCTCCCGCGTCCTCGGCATGATCGAGGAGATCGAAAGGACCGGGGACGCCGACGCGTACGTCAAGCGGGCCCTGGACAAGGGCGAACGCCTGATGGGCTTCGGCCACCGCGTCTACCGCGCCGAGGACCCCCGCGCGCGTGTGCTGCGCCGCACCGCCCGCGAGCTCGGCGCACCCCGCTTCGAGATCGCCGAGGCCCTGGAGAAGGCCGCACTCGCCGAGCTCCACGCCCGCCGCCCGGACCGGGTCCTCGCGACGAACGTCGAGTTCTGGGCGGCCATCATGCTGGACTTCGCCGAAGTCCCGGCGCACATGTTCACGTCCATGTTCACCTGTGCCCGCACGGCCGGCTGGTCGGCGCACATCCTGGAGCAGAAGCGCACCGGCCGGCTGGTCCGTCCGTCGGCCCGCTACATCGGCCCCGGCTCCCGCAACCCGCAGGAGATCGAGGGCTACGGGGACATCGCGAACTGAGCCGGGCGGGGTGGCCCGCCCCGCCGCCCGGTGGGGGCCGGGCCGGTGATCACGCGGGGCTGAGCAGCTCCGCGTGATGCCGCTCGGCCACCAGCGGATGGGCGCGCAGCTTGCCCTTCAGCTCGTTGAAGCCGTACTCGGCGAAGAGCGGGTTGGCGGGGTCGTCGGTCACCCCGGGCGCGGCGGAGGCGTGCGGGAAGGGCAGCGGCTCGACGCGGGCGTCTAGGCGCGGGTTGTAGAAGAACGGCACGGAGTACCGCTCGACCGCGCTCGGCGGCGACACCACCCGGTGGTTGGTGGCCAGGAGGTAGCCGTTCGTCGCCACCTCCAGCAGCTCTCCGAGATTCACCACGAAGGCCCCGTCCAGCGGCGGGACGTCATGGAAGCGCCCGTCCTCGCGCTGCACCTGGAGCCCGCCCACCCGGTCCTGGAGGAGCAGGGTCAGGAACCCGTAGTCCTTGTGGGCCCCCACCCCCTGACCGGCCCCGTCCCCCGCACTCCCGGGATACCGCACGAGCTTCAGGTGCGGATGGGCACGCTCCCCGAAGACCGGGTCGTAGAAGTCCGCGGGCGCCCCGATGGCGGCGAGCAGCTCGTGCAGCAGCTTCTCGGCGACGGCGCTCAGCCGCTCGATCCAGGCGAGCGCCGCCGTGCGCAGCGCGGGCAGCCCGCCGGGCCACTGATTGGGTCCCTGCAGCCACCAGTACGCGGGCTCGTCCGGTCCCGGTGTCCGCGCGGGCCGCTCCGCCCCGATGTCGAGCTGGTCCCGCCAGTCCTGCCGGCCGCCGGTCCGCTCGTCGCCGGTCCGCGTGTACCCCCGGAAGTGCGGCGAGTTCACGTTGTCGATCGCGAGCCGCTCGGCCTCGGGCAGCGCGAAGAAGGCCCGCATGGCGGTCAGCAGATCCTCGGTCTCGCGCCGGCCGACCCCGTGGCCGACCAGCTGGAAGAAGCCCACGTCGTGGGCTGCGCCGTGCAGCTGCGCGTGCAGCAGTTTCCGCGCCCGGGGTCCGCGGTCGGCGGCGGAGAGATCGATGATCGGCAGTTGCCGGTAGGAGGGTTCGGCCTGGTCGGCGCGGTGCGGGAGGGGGGTCACGCTCGTCATGGTGCGTCCGTGGGTGTACGGGGCCCGCGGCCGGCGTGGGGTGGGCCGGCCCATGGGTGCCAGGTGGGCAGAGACGGGGAAACGCAGGACCGCGGAAAGATGCGGAGAAACGCGGAGAAACAGCGAGGAACGCGGGCGGCGGTGCGAACCGCGAAGGGGCCGGAAGGCTCAGAGGGAGCGTCGACAGCCCATGCTCGTGACGCGGACGTAGTCCACGTGGCGGCGTCGTACGAGCGAAAGCATGGCGCCAGAGTACTGCGCGACGGGAAATCCGTGCGTGGCGTGGATCACACGCCGAAGGACTTACGGGACGGGGTCGAGGCGCCGCCCCGCTCCGACCGGAGCGCGGACCCGGGCGACCCGCTGCGGACAGGCCGCGAACGCAGGCGACCCGCGAGTCTGGTCCTCTCCGAGGAGGGGCCGGCCGGACGTACCGGCGACTCGCGGGTCGGGTGACTGCGTTGGTCTGGCCGGCTGCGTGCATCGTGCACACGCGGGTCCGGCGCCGAACCGAGTACGACGACGGGCTGCTAGCCCGCAGTCACCTCTTCCGTCCGGTATCCATACATCTGCCGAACCACCTCCTTTCCGAAGTGCAGCCACTCTAAGAAGCCCGCCCGGCAGGCTCAAGCGTTTTTCCGGGACGGCGACGACGGGGCAGGTCCGGCGGGCGGAATGGGCGGACCTGCGGCTCCTGCCCCGAGGTGACCGCGGGCGGCGGCGCGACGATTCCCCGGCAATCTTGCGGGAATCATATGTGGGCTGCGTCACGTTCCAGTTGAATGAGGGCAAGTGAGCGAACCTGCAGGGGGTCCAGGTGAGTGCTTCCCGGCGTAGTGGGACCACCGACGAGCTGGGGCCGGACGAGCCCGAGCAGCCCGGGCGGTCGGGCGAGGACGGCCCGAAGACCCCGGACGGCACGCCGGACGAGGCCGCCCCCGAAGGCCCGGACGGAGCCGATCTGCTCGCCGCGCTGCTGGACGGGATGGACGCGGCGCTGTGCGCCTTCGACGGCGACGGGGTCGTCACCCACTGGAACCGCGAGGCGGAACGCATCCTCGGCTGGACCGCCGCCGAGGCCGTCGGCCGGCACGGGTTCGCCGGCTGGGCCGTGCGCGAGGCCGACGCCGCCGACATCGAGGGCCGGCTGATGTCCGCCATGCATGCGCCGGGCCGCCAGGTGCACGAGTTCGCGCTGGTGACGAAGGACGGCGGACGGGTCCTCGTGCGCACCCAGTCCGCCGCCGTGCCCGGCCCCGACGGCAAGGCCGCCGGACTGTACTGCGCTTTCAGCGAGGTGCACGCCCAGATCGACCTGGAACGCTCCATCGCGCTCAGCGAGGCCCTCTTCGAGGACGCCTCCTGGGGCGTCGTCCTCGTCGACGCCGACCTGCGCCCCGCCGTCGTCAACGCGCACGCCGCCCGCGCGCTCGGCGCCGGGCGCACGGCGGTCCTGGGCCGCCCGCTCGGCGAACTCCTCACCCGGGGCGCGGAGGAGCTGGAGAACGCGCTGACGCACGTCCTCGCCGAAGGCGCCCCGCCCGCGCCCGCCGAACTGTGGGTCGGGGTGCGCACCCCGGACGGCGAGAAACGGCGCTGCTGGCGCAGCGGCTTCCTGCGGCTGGCGTCGCCGCTCGCCGAGGAGCCGGTGCCGCTCGGCGTGGGCTGGATCTTCCAGGACGTCACGGAGGCGAAGCAGGGCGAGCAGGAGGCCTCGCTGCTGCGCTTCCGCGCCAACCAGCTGCACCGGGCGGCCCGCGCGGCCGCCGAGTGCGAGGACCCGTCCGAGGCGGCGACCGTCCACCTCGACTTCGCGCTGGCCGGGTTCGCCGACCATGCGCTGGTGGACCGGCTGATGGGCGGCGCGACCGCCGACCCGGAGGCCGCCGGCCGGCTGCGGCTGATGCGGGTCGCGGCCACGCCGACGGGCGGTCCCGGCCCCAGCGTCCTCACCGGGCACGCGGGTCTGCCGCTGCGCTACGCCGAGGGGCACCCGGCGCTGCAGTGCGTCGCCCGGGCCGGTTCCGTGCGCGCCGGCGCGGGATCGGCGCCGGCCGACGAGGCGCGGGAGTGGGCCCGGGCCCGCCAGTGGCCGGAGGGCACGGTGCACGCCCTGTGCGCGGTGCTGCGCAGCCGCGGCCGCACCCTGGGCGTCGTGACGTTCCTGCGCGGCTCGGGCCGCTCCGCGTTCGAGCGCACCGACGCGACGTACGCCGAGGACGTCGCCGGCCGGATGGCGGCGGCCCTGGACCTGGCGGACCTGGCCGCCGACGCGGCGAAAGCGGCGGGCCGGGGCGACACGGCCGGGGGCTGACCGACGCGCGTGGGTCGGCCGTGCGGCGTCCGCGGGGCGGTCAGCGGCCGTAGAAGATCCGGTCGCGGTACTCCTCCATGATCCGGGCGTTCCAGTCGAGGCCGCCGTCGACGTTGCCGGAACGCAGCAGCGGCGGCTCGATGCCGCGCTCGGCGAGGGCGCCGGCCGCGGTGGCCATGACGGCCTGCAGGAGCGCCGAGGTGACGACGGTGGAGGCGGGGGCGAAGGGCGCGGGAACGGTGTCCAGGGTGAGCTCGCAGTCGCCGACCGCGATCTTCGAGTCCAGGACGACGTCGCAGTGGTCCTTCAGGAACGTCCCGGAGACGTTGCGGGACTCCGTCTGCGAGGCGTAGGCGACCGACGTCACGCCAATGACCTTCACCCCCAGGCCGCGGGCCTTCCTGGCCATCTCCACCGGCAGCGCGTTGCGGCCGGACAGCGAGACGACGACGAGGGCGTCGCCCGCGCGCAGGGGCGAGGTGTCCACGACGGCGCTCGCGAGGCCGTCGACCCGCTCCAGGGTGGAGCCGAGCGGGCCGGACGTGACCTCGACGCCGGGCACCGCGAGGAGGTTCATCAGGGCGAGGCCGCCCGCGCGGTAGACGACGTCCTGGGCGGCCAGCGACGAGTGGCCGGCGCCGAAGGCGAAGAGCCGGCCGCCGGCGGCCACGGTGTCGGCGAGCAGCGCGCCGGCCGCCTCGACGGCGTCGGCCTCCTCGTCGCGGGCCCGCTGCAGCAGGGCGATCGCGGCGTCGAAGAACTGGGCGGCGAGCTTGCGGTCGCTCATCCGAGGGGCCCCTTTGCCGTGTCGGCGCCCGGTGGGTGTCCGGGTCGCTGTCCGGGTTGATGTCCGGGTCGATGTCCGTGCCGCGGATCACGGTGCGGTCTGGACCAGTGCGGTGTCAATACGGCGGGCGACGGCGGCCGACGGGGGCGGTGCGTCCGGGTCCCGCCGGTGTCGGTCGTCCTGAGGCAACCGTCCGGTTTCGACGGCACGGCACGCTTGTCAGTGGTATCCGGCAGAATTGGGTTCAGGGCCAGCGCACGCGCCGATGTGCCGTGGAGCCTTCGGCAGAGCTAATCGAGGGGCATCAATGTCCGGACTGATCGACACCACGGAGATGTATCTCCGCACCATCCTCGAGCTGGAAGAGGAAGGTGTGGTCCCCATGCGTGCCCGGATCGCCGAGCGCCTCGACCAGAGCGGGCCGACGGTCAGCCAGACGGTGGCGCGCATGGAGCGCGACGGCCTGGTCTCGGTCGCCAGCGACCGGCACCTGGAGCTCACGGACGAGGGCAGGCGGCTCGCCACGCGTGTGATGCGCAAGCACCGCCTCGCCGAGTGCCTGCTGGTCGACGTGATCGGCCTGGAGTGGGAGCAGGTGCACGCGGAGGCCTGTCGCTGGGAGCACGTGATGAGCGAGGCGGTCGAGCGGCGCGTGCTGGAGCTGCTGCGGCATCCGACCGAGTCGCCGTACGGCAACCCGATCCCGGGCCTGGAGGAGCTGGGCGAGAAGGACGGCGCCGACCCGTTCCTGGACGCGGGCATGGTCTCGCTGGCCGACCTCGACCCGGGCGCGGAGGGCAAGACGGTCGTCGTCCGCCGCATCGGCGAGCCGATCCAGACGGACGCGCAGCTGATGTACACGCTGCGCCGCGCGGGCGTGCAGCCCGGCTCCGTGGTGAGCGTGACGGAGTCGGCGGGCGGGGTTCTGGTCGGCAGCGGCGGCGAGGCGGCCGAGCTGCAGGCGGAGGTCGCGTCCCACGTGTTCGTCGCCAAGCGCTGAGCTGAGCGCCGTGCTCGCCGCGGTCGCGGCGGTCGCACTGCTCGCCGGGGCGGCCGGTGTTCGTCGCTCGAACGGTGGGCTTTGGCCAACTCCCGAGACGCGTGGGGCAGTTGTGGTGTGGTGTCGATCTCGTCGAATCGGGGATCGCCTGTGTCGAATCGCAGCGATCCGACGCGTCCCGTGCCAGGCTGTCGCGTGGGGCATATGACCTGAGGGGGCGGGATGATGTGCCGCGGAGCAGCGGAGGGCCCCGGCCCCGGGGCCTGTCCTCCCCTGTGCTGACCCGGAGCCCCGAGCTCCCAGGGTCATTCCCCTCGGACCGTTTTCCCCGAGCGGTCCGCCTCCCGGTGAGAATCTCCCCTCGGCGGCGGGGATCATTCCCGGAGGACGGTCACTCGAACGAGCGGTGTTGTGCGCGGAGAGTGCAATTCTCGAAAGGGCATTCGATAGCCTGAGGTGATTGAAGGCAGTACGAAGGCATCGGCAGCGCAGCGGTACGACGGCTAGGGGGGTGCCAGGACCTATGGCGCGACGCATCGACGTGACCGGGGCGGGTGGCGTACGTCTCGCGGCTTGGGAGTTCGGCGACCCGCCCAAGGGGATCCCGACGCAGTCCACCGGCGGGCGCGAGGAGCGCGCCGAGTCCGAGCAGGCCTCCGGCGTGCTGTTACTGCACGGCCTGATGGGCCGGGCCTCGCACTGGGCGTCCACCGCCCGCTGGCTCTCCGAACGGCACCGCGCGGTCGCCCTGGACCAGCGCGGTCACGGGCAGAGCGAGAAGCCGCCGCAGGCCGCCTTCACCCGCGAGGCCTACGTCGAGGACGCGGAGGCGGCGCTCGAGCAGCTCGGACTGGCCCCGGCCGTCCTCGTCGGGCACGCCATGGGAGCGCTCACCGGATGGCAGCTCGCCGCCAAGCGTCCCGACCTGGTGCGCGGCCTGGTGGTCTGCGACATGCGGGCCTCCGCGCTCGGCGCGGCCTCGCAACGGGAGTGGGGCGACTGGTTCGCCTCGTGGCCCGTCCCCTTCGCCACGCTCGCCGACGTCCGCAAGTGGTTCGGCGAGGACGACCCCTGGGTGGAGCGACCCAACCCCTCCCGGGGCGAGTTCTACGCCGAGGTGATGCAGGAGTCGTCCGACGGCTGGCGTCCCGTCTTCGAGCCCGAGCAGATGCTCAAGTCCCGCGAGACCTGGGTCTACGACGCGCACTGGGAGGAGCTGACGCAGGTCCGCTGCCCGGTACTCGTCGTCCGCGGCCTCGACGGCGAACTCGGCCGGGCCGAGGCCCAGGAGATGGTCCGGGTGCTGCCTCGCGGCGAGTACGCGGAGGTGCCCGACGCGGGGCACCTGGTCCACTACGACCAGCCGGAGGGGTGGCGCGCGGCCATCGAGCCGTTCCTGGACGCCGTGCTCGCCGAGTCGGGCTGACCGCTCCGCCGCCCCGCGCACCCCCGCCGCCGGCCCGTCCTCATCGCCGTCGGCCCGCAGGTACGGCCGCCCCCGGGTACCCCCGCCGCCGTCAGCCCTTGCTCACCGCCGTCAGGATCTCCGGCAGGCGGGACGCCGTGCGGGGCGCCGCCAGCCGCAGGCCCAGCAGGGTCACGGCGGCGCCGTAGGCCGTACCGCCCGGCAGCAGCGACCAGGTCCAGGCGGCGCCGCCCTCGGTGACGTGCAGCCAGATCGTCACCGCGAGGACGGGCGCACACAGCAGCGCGGCCGAGACCATCCCGCCGAAGATCGCGATCCAGGCGAGACCGGCCTGGCCGGGGGCGACGTTCTTGTAGCCCTCCTGGGGGATCGAGTAGGGAAAGCGCGCCGACGTCCACGCGCCCGTCGCCAGCATCGCGCCGAGGAGCGCGAAGGACAGGCCGAGCGCCTCGGGGAGCTTCGGCCAGTCGCCGAGCATCGCCGTGGTCAGCACGGTCACCAGCGTCGCGTAGGGCAGGGTGATCACCAGCAGGGCCAGCGCCCGCGCGCGCAGCTCGTCGTAGGCGTCCCGGCGTGAGGAGATGGTCATGGCGACCATCCAGAACGCCGAGGTGTCCTGCCCGAACTGGTTGTACATCTGGATGCCGAGCATCCCTGCGGCGAAGCAGGCGAAGTAGATCGAGCCGGTGCCCTGCAACGCGTTGAAGACGGGCACGATCAGCCCGATCCCCAGCGAGGTCACCCACGCGGCCTTGGTCTTCGGGTCGCGCCAGATGTAGCGCAGGGTGCGTTCCATCACCGTGCCGGTGCGCCCGCCGGGCAGCAGCCGCCCCAGCCCCGCCGACCTCCGCCGCTCGCGTGCGGCCGGCTCAGCCGCCTGCAACGTGGAGCCGTCGGGCGCGGTCATCAGCCGCGTCAGACTGCGCGACCACGCCGTCACCAGCAGCACCAGCGCCGCGACGCTGACGGCGAGCTGGGCGACGGCGACCCCGTACGCGCCCTCGCTCACCGAGTCGACCGCGCCGAGCGCGGAGGCGGGCGGCAGCCAGCGCAGCACCTCCCCGACCGGTTCGAGCTCCCCCAGTCCGGACGTGCCGAGCCGCTGCGCGCCGAAGTTGACGGCCTGCGCCCCGATCGCGATGACGAGACCGCTCAGCACCGCCAGATCGCGGCCCTTGCGGCTGCTCAGCAACCGGATGTTGGCGGCGGCCACGGCCCGCGCGAACGCCACGCACACCAGCAGCGCCAGGGGGACCGCGAGCACCCCGACCGTCCAGGCGGCCGCCCCGTGCGCCACCGAGATCACCGACCCCACCAGCAGCAACAGCGTGAACAGCGGTCCGATGCCCACCAGCGAGGCCGCCAGCAGCGCCCGCACCAGCGGCCGGGGCCGCAGCGGCAGCATCACCAGCCGGGTCGGGTCCAGGGTCTCGTCGCCGCTCGGGAAGAACAGCGGCATCACCGCCCACCCCAGCCCCAGCACCGCCACCAGCAGCACGACCAGGGAGACGGCGTGGTCGTGGCCCCGCAACGCGATCAGTCCGAGCAGCTGCAACGCGGCGAACAGCAGGGTGACGACGGCGGAGGCGACGTACGCGGCCCGCCGCCCGCCCGACTGCCGCAGCCCGTTGCGCAGCAGCGACAGCTTCAGCCGTACGACGGTGGCGACGAGGCCCGGAGCGGGGGAGGGTGCGGAGGAGGCCGGAGCGGGGGAGGCCGGCTCGGGGGTCAGCTCGCTCACCGGCCCGCCCCGCCGCCCAGCCAGTCGAGGTCGGAGCCGGTGACCCGGCCCTGCGCCCCGACGAGTTCGAGGAACGCCTGCTGCAGCGAGGGCGCCGACCCGCGCACCTCCTCCAGCGTCCCGTGTGCCCGGATCCGCCCCGCCGCCATCACCGCCACCCAGTCGCACAGCGACTCCACGAGCTCCATGACGTGCGAGGAGAACACGACCGTCGCCCCGGACGCCGTGTACCGCTCCAGCACGCCCCGGATGATCTGCGCGGAGACCGGATCGACCCCCTCGAACGGCTCGTCGAGGAAGAGCACTTCGGGGTTGTGGAGCAGGGCGGCGGCGAGGCCGATCTTCTTGCGCATACCGGTCGAGTAGTCGACCACGAGCTTGTGCTGGGCGCCGGCCAGATCGAGGACGTCGAGCAGCTGCGTGGCCCGCTTGTCGACCTCGGCGCCGGGCAGCCCCCGCAACCGCCCGCTGTAGCCCAGCAGTTCACGTCCCGACAGCCGCTCGAACAGCCGCAGCCCCTCCGGCAGCACCCCGATCCGGGCCTTCACCTCGACCGGGTCCTGCCACACGTCGTGCCCGACGATCTCGACGGACCCCTGGTCGGGCCGCAGCAGGCCGGTCACCATGGACAGCGTCGTCGTCTTCCCCGCCCCGTTGGGGCCGACGAGGCCGATGAACTTCCCCGAGGGGAGGTCGAGATCGATCCCGGCGACGGCGACTTGCTGGCCGAACCGCTTCCAGAGGTTACGCACGCGTACGGACGTCATGCCCGAACCCTACGGCGGGCGGGGCGGTCGACGAGGGCGGAAGGCCCCGGGCTAACGGTCCCGTCCGCAGGCGTAGGCGAGCGGCGAGATCAGCTCCTCCGCGTCCGGCAGCCAGCGGTTCGCGGCGGTCGGCCGGCAGGCCCACTGCACGGCACCGCGGGTTCCGTACCGGGTGGGCGGCGCGGCGACGTACGTGCCCTCGCCGAGCGTCACCAGGTCGAGGGCGGCCGGCGACCAGCCCAGCTTGCGCACCAGGTCCGGCACCTTCGCCGTGGCGCCCGGCAGCACGAAGAACTGCATCCGGCGGTCCGGCGTCAACGTGACCGGGCCGAGCGTCAGTTCCATCCGCTCCATCCGCGCCAGCGCGAGGAACCCGGCCGTCTCCGGCACGGAGATCGCGTCGAACGTCCGCCCGGTCGGCAGCAGGATCGAGGCGGTCGGCTGTTTCTGCCACATCCGGCGCGCGACGGTCGCGCTCCCGGTGGCCTGCGTCGCCCAGTCCGGCCGAGTCGGGTGTGCGCCCGGAACCTCGCAGGCCGCTTCGCCGCAGGAGCAGCGCTGCATCCCGCCGACGGCTTCCAGCCAGGCGCCGGGGAACACGTCCCAATGACGTTCCTCGGCGTAGCGAACAGCGGTCTCGAGCAGCGATTCCCCGCGCTGCTTCGGGATTTGAGTGGCGTCGGCGCCCGCGATGGTCTCTTCCACGATGAACACAACTCTAGCGGTCACCAGGGGTTACGCCCGCCCGAATGCGCGGGGGAGGAGCATCGATTCCGCGTCCGGGGCGCATGGGTGCATGAGCGGGGGCGCGCGGGAGGAACGGGCGCGGGAGCGGGTAACCAGGGTGAGGGGGGCGGCTTCCGCCAGTAACCCGGCAATTCCTGTATTGCTCGGCAAACAATAGCAATCCGCTCATGCCTCGCATTTTCGGTGCGACCGTGGGGCATCGATCTTCTCGGCCGGAACTTTTCGGTGGAAGACACGTCAACCCGGTGTGTGGGCAGGCACCCGCCGCCCCGGTCACCGCAGCCACAGGGGGTAGTGCCCATGGCCGCAAGGCCGCTAGTCGCGCGGCAGCCGAACGAACGGCTGCAGGCGCTCATCCAGGAGGCGGGGTGCTCGAACGCCGGGCTCGCCCGCCGCGTCAACATGTGCGGCGCCGAACACGGCCTCGACCTGCGCTACGACAAGACGTCCGTGGCGCGCTGGCTGCGCGGACAGCAGCCGCGGGGGCGGGCCCCGGCGATCATCGCGGAGGCCCTCGGCCGCAAGCTCGGCCGTACGGTCACGATCGACGAGATCGGCATGGCCAACGGCAAGAACCTCGCCTCGGGCGTGGGGCTGCAGTTCTCGCCGACGGTACTGGGGGCCATCGAGCAGGTCTGCGAGCTGTGGCGCAGCGACGTGGGCCGACGGGACTTCCTGTCCGGCTCGTCCGTGGCCGCCTCGGCGCTGGTCGAGCCGAGCCGTGACTGGCTGATCTCCTCGCCCGACGCGCAGGTCGCGCGGTCCGCGGGGCCCCGGGTGGGGCTGTCCGACGTGGCGGCCGTCAAGGCCATGACGCAGGCGCTGGTCGACCTCGACCACCAGTACGGCAGCGGGCATGTGCGCCCGGTCGTCGTGCACTACCTCAACAGCGTCGTCTCGGGCCTCCTCGCCGGCTCCTACCGGGAGGCGGTGGGCCGTGAACTCTTCGCCGCCGTCGCAAGACTGACGGAGCTCGCCGGGTACATGGCCGTCGACACCGGCCAACCCGGCCTCGCCCAGCGCTACTACATCCAGGCCCTGCGGCTGGCCCAGGCGGCGGGCGACCGGGGATACGGCGGATACGTGCTGGCCGCCTCCATGAGCCACCTCGCCGCGCAGCTCGGGAACCCGCGCGAGATCGCGCAGTTGGCGCGGGCCGCGCAGGAGGGCGCGCGGGGGCGCGTGACACCGCGTGCCGAGGCGATGTTCCTCGCCGCGGAGGCGCGCGGACACGCCCTGCTGGGCGACGCCCGGAGCACCCAGACGGCGGCCGGACGGGCCGTGTCCGCGCTGGACGCCGCCGACCCGTCCGCCGGGGACGACCCGACGTGGATCGCTCACTTCGACGAGGCCTATCTCGCCGACGAGTTGGCGCACTGCCATCGCGACCTGGGGCAGGCCGAGGCGGCGGCGCGCTGCGCCCAGGAGTCCCTGGCCGGGCATCCGCCGGGCCGTGCGCGCCGGCGTGCGATCGGCTATGTGCTCCTCGCCACCGCGCAGGTGCAACAACGCGAGATCGAGCAGGCCTGCAACACCGGCGTGAAGGCGGTCGAGTTGCTGGAGACGCTCCGCTCCAACCGGGGCGCGGAGTACCTCGACGACCTCCAGCTGCGGCTGCAACCGTTCCGCGACGAGTCGGTGGTAAGGGAGTTCGGAGCGCGGCTGGAGTTGCAGACCGCGGCGTGAGCTGGGGCGTGATCACGGGGGCGCCGCCGGGTGAACGGACGGAAACGACGAGGTCCCGCACGGAAGGCGGCGAACCCGGCGCGGCGCTCCGGATCGGTCGCGGACGTCACCGGCGATCCCGGTGGGCGGGGAGATCACGTTCGTGAGCTGCGTGGCACGGGGTTCCGGGGACCCGGTAGCGTGAACCGACGATTCCGAAGGTCCCCCATCAGTAGGAGTCCCGGTGACGCAGAGTGGACAGGGCGAGGAGCCCTCGGCGCAGCCCGCGCGCGAAGGCATCGTGCTGCCCTCCGACGGCGGGGAACCCCTGCTGCCGGGAATGACACCGGACGTGCGGCGCCCGCCGGCCCGGCCGCAGCCACAGCCGGGCGCGGCGTCGGAGCCCCACCCCGGCGGGTACGACGGCGGCCCGTACGGGCAGCAGCCGTACGGGCAGCCGGCGGGAGGGCAGCCTTACGGCCGGGCGGAGGGGCAGCAGCCTTACGACGGCCGGCAGCCGTACGCCCAGCCCGACGGGCAGCCGTCGTACCAGCCGTACGCCCAGCCCGACGGGCAGCAGTCCTACGGACCGCGGGACCACGGGCAGCCGGCGGAGTACGGGCAGCCGGCGCCGGCCGGCGGGCAGACCTGGGGACAGCCCTGGGGTCCGGACCAGCAGTCGCCGGCCCCGCAGCAGCCGGACCAGAGCTGGCCGTTGCCCCCGGACCAGGCACAGCCGCAGCACCGGCCCGAGCACCAGCCCCAGCACAACCAGTGGGGCGTCCCGCAGCAGGACCCGTGGGACGGCGGCCGGCAGACGGGCGCCGGGCCGCTCCCGCCCGAGGGCGCACCGGCCCCGGCCGCCCCGGCGTACGGCCAGGGCAGACCGGGCGGGCCCCTGCCGCCGGTCGCGGCCGCCTCCGCGCCCGTCGACGAGGGCGCCACGCAGTACATACCGCCGATACCGGCCGCGCCCGCCGACGAGGGCGCCACCCAGTACCTGCCGCCGATACCGGCGGCGCCCGCCGACGAGGGCGCGACGCAGTACCTGCCGCCCGTCGTGCCGGGCGCGCTGCCGCCCGAGGCCCCGGCCGAGTCGACCCACTTCCTGGGCCGCACGCCGCAGAACCCGGGCCCCCGGCACACGCAGGGCGCTCCCGGCCCGGTGCCGGGCGGGCATCCCGACGCCGAGGCCACCCAGTACATTCCGCCGGTCGCGGCACAGGCCGGCGGCGACCGGCAGCAGCCGCCCGCCGGGTTCGAGAGCCTCTTCCGTGACGAGCCGGCCGGCGACGGCCCGGCCGGTTCCACCCAGCTGCTGCCGCGTTTCGACGAGCCGGACGTCCCCGTGCAGGCCGGCCGGCCGGGCCAGGGCGGCGGTCCCGCCCCCCGCTCCGCCCGGACCGGTTACGCCCCGCCCGCCTACACCCCGCCAGGCGACCCGTCGGCGGGCGGCCGACGCGGGACGCGTGACGACGACGGCGGCGGTCGCGGCCGGCGGGACGGCACCGGCTCACGGGTGCCGTTGTTCGCGGCGATCGGCGTGGCGCTCGTGGTCGTCGGCGTCGGAGCGGGCGCGATGCTCGGCGGCGGGGGCTCGGACAAGGCCGACGACAACAAGACGGTGGCCGCGTCGGCGCCGGCGACCGGGCAGTCCGGGTCGGCGTCCTCGGACGGGGCCCGGGAACAGGCCGCGGAACTGGACAAGCTGCTGGCGGACAGCGGCAGCAGCCGGGCCAGCGTGATCAGCGCGGTCGCCGACGTCAAGGCGTGCGGCGACCTCGCCGGGGCGGCCACGGATCTGCGGGACGCGGCGAAGCAGCGCACCGACCTCGTCACCCGGCTGTCCGGGCTGAAGGTCGACCGGCTCGCCGACCACACCGCGCTGACCGCCGCGCTCACCAAGGCGTGGCAGGCGTCCGCGTCCGCCGACGACCACTACGCGGCCTGGGCCGACCAGGTCGCCGGGAACAAGAAGAAGAACTGCAAGAGGGGCTCGGCCCGCACCACCGGCGAGACCCAGGCAGGCAACCGCGCGAGCGGCACCGCGAGCGCCCAGAAGGCGCAGGCCGCGAAGTTGTGGAACGCCGTCGCCCGCAAGTACGGGTTGACCGAGCGCCAGCCCACCCAGCTGTAGCGGTGCGGGCCGCCGCCCCCGCGAACGTCACCCGACGCCCGCGGCGGCGGCCGGCCGGCACCGGTCGGCGTCAGTCGACGTGCGCCTTCTCCAGGGTCCCCGTCACGTCGACGAAGCCCCGCGCGGCGGCCACCAGACGGCCCTTGCGCACGGTCTGGAGGGTGACGTCGGCGTTGACCAGGCGAGGGAAGCCGATGGAGGCGAGGCGGTCGGTGAACCGCCAGCGCAGGGCCGGCGTCAGCCCGCCCGTGTCGATCTGCAGTCCGTCGTCCAGCGCGTGCCGCACGGTGTCGGCGGTCACCGCGCCGCCGTCCAGCGACTCCACGGCCTGGCGGAGCACGTTGTAGGCGATCCAGGTGGTCTGCACGCCGGTGTCGGCCGGGTCGATGCGGGTGTCGGAGAACGCCTTCTCGCTGATCACCTTCTTCATCGGAGCCCAGGCGGGGTCGCTCGCCACCGGGTACCAGCCGGTCACGTACGCCCCCTCGAACGGTCCCGAACCGGCCCCGGCGGCGTTGATCACCGTCTGGTCGACGCTGCCGAGGATGGTGGCGGTGCGCACGCCGGGGTAGTCCTCGCGGCTGCGCCGGAAGGAGTCCATGAAGGTGCCGGTGCGGTCCCCGAGCTCGGTCACCACGCATCCCCGGCCCTTCCTGGTCCGGCCTTCGCCCTTCGTCGCCGTCTTCAGGGCGTCCTCGGCCTGGGCCGTGTACTCGGTGGCGTCCTCAGGGGCCGGCTGGTCCGCGGACGGGTCGTGGCCGCCCGCCGTCAGTCCGGCGTCGAGCATCACGGGCAGGGAGTCGCCCGCGATGGTGTCGGGGCGGACGAGGGAGACCCGGCCGCACTGCGGGGCCAGTTCCTTGCCGAGGCCGGCCAGGAGACTGGACCGGCCTCCGTTGACGGGGTAGGACAGCGGGCTGGTGAACTCGGCGTTCGTGACGCCGAAGCCCCCTATGTACGGGATGCCGGCCCCCTCCAGATGCGGGAAGAAGGCATCGGAGTGCTGGCTGTAGGAGCCGACGACGGCGACCGCGCCCTCCTTGACCGCCCGCCGGGCGCACTGTGCGGCGGCGACGGTGTCGTCGCGGTCGTTGCAGGTCAGCACCTTGAGGTCGCGGCCGTCCAGGCCGCCGTTCGCGTTGAGCCAGCGGGCGTAGGCGCGGGCGAAGGCGGGCATGCCGGGTTTGTTGGTCGCGGACGTCCCCTCGGGAGCCCAGGTCATCACGATGATCGGGCCGTCCCCGGAGCCCCCGGCGGCGCCGGGGACCACCCCGCAGGCGACGGCGAGCGACGCGCAGGCGGCGAGGGCCCCCGCGGACAGGGCGGTCGCTCTGACGGACCTGGTGAAGCGGAAGGATCGGGGGAGGAAGGTGCTTCGCGTGGACGTGCGTCGCCTGCCGGTCATGGACACGCACGATTCCGTCACATGGCCAACCTCGGAGTGACCTTCGCTCAACGCTGGGTGACCGGAAGGTGAATTGCGGGGGTCCGTGACGCTCGCGGGGCACGGAAACGTACGATCGGTGACCGTGCAAGGTTCGGAGAACTCTTCCCGTCGCGGCCGTCGCTCCCCCACCATGGGCGGCATGCCACTCAACGACATGCCGTGGTGGCGCTGGCGCAGCAATGTGCGCTCCGCGCTGCACATGCTCTCCGATCCGGCGTTCCAGCAGAACGTCTGGCTGGCCGGCGTCGAGGGGTACGGGGACGTCACCGACGCCGTGTACCGCCTCGTCGAGGACACCTGGCTCGACAACTGGTCCGCCGAGAAGTACGTCGGCACGATCTTCCGTGACTCGCAGGAGGCGGCCCTCGTCGACACCGCCGTGCTGCGGGTCCTGCGGATCATGCACCAGGTCGGGCCGGACGCCCCGGTCTCCGCGTACGTCGACAACCAGGGCTGGCCGGACGCGGTGCGGGCGGCGCGGGACGCGCACGTGCGGATGGCGACGAGCGACGGGGACGACCCGGACGCGCCGCCCCGCACCCTCGAAGTGCTCCGGATCATGACGCGGGCGGCGTAGACCGCGACGGCGTGCACGGCCGGCGTGCGCACGGCCGGCGTGTTCCGGTCCGCGGGACGATTGCCAAGGGCGGGAGGCGGTGTGCGACCCTGTCGGGCATGAACGCGCAGCCCGCCCGAGCCGCGGCGACCCCCGCCGACCAGTACGTCCTCACCCTGTCGTGCCCCGACAAGCAGGGCATCGTGCACGCCGTGTCGAGCTACCTCTTCATGACCGGCTGCAACATCGAGGACAGCCAGCAGTTCGGCGACCACGACACGGGTCTGTTCTTCCTGCGCGTCCACTTCTCGGCCGAGCCCCCGGTGACGGTGGACAAGCTGCGGGCCAGCTTCGCGGCGATCGGCGACTCGTTCCACATGGACTGGCAGATCAACCGGGCCGACGAGAAGATGCGCATCGTCCTCATGGTCAGCAAGTTCGGGCACTGTCTGAACGACCTGTTGTTCCGCGCCAGCATCGGCGCGCTGCCGGTGGAGATCGCGGCCGTGGTGTCGAATCACACCGACTTCGCCGAGCTGGTGGGTTCGTACAACATTCCCTTCCACCACATTCCGGTGACGAAGGAGAACAAGCAGCAGGCCGAGACGCAGCTGCTGGAGCTGGTGCGGGAACGGGACGTCGAACTGGTCGTCCTGGCGCGCTACATGCAGGTCCTCTCCGACGACCTGTGCAAGCAGCTCAGCGGCCGGATCATCAACATCCACCACTCGTTCCTGCCGAGCTTCAAGGGCGCGAAGCCCTACCACCAGGCGCACGCGCGGGGCGTGAAGCTGATCGGGGCGACGGCGCACTACGTGACCGCCGATCTCGACGAGGGGCCGATCATCGAGCAGGAGGTCGAGCGGGTCGGGCACGGCGTCACGCCGGACCAGCTGGTCGCGATCGGACGGGACGTGGAGTGCCAGGCGCTGGCGCGAGCCGTCAAGTGGCACGCGGAGCGCCGGATCCTGCTCAACGGGCGGCGGACGGTCGTCTTCCCCTGACAGCCCCTCCCGACGGCCTGGAGAGGGCGGGCAGCGGCGGGATCCGCCCCGCCCGCACTACATCCGGCTGAGGCTCGCCGCCGCGAACAGCACGTCCCTGATCGCGTCCCGGTCGCCGACCTGCCCCGCCGCCGCCTCCTCCGGGGACACGTGGCCGGCGGCCAGGCGGCAGAACTCCACGTCGTCCATGGCCACATGGGCCACCTCGTCGTCGGCGGGGCCCGCCGCGCCGCTGGGATCCCCGGGTCCCGCCGCCACCGGCCGCGCGGGAGAGTCCAGCGGGATCAGCCACTGGCCGCCGCCGGAGCCCTCGATCTCCAGGCGGAGGCTGCGGCCGGGCCGGCCGGCGGTCACCAGACGCCGGGTGCGTGCGGGCGAGGCGAGTCCGGCGCGACGGCGGGCGGCGAGCGTCTCCGGCAGCAGCCGCGCGGCCAGGTCGATCATGCCGTGGAGATGGCGCGGCGCGGGCGGCGCGTACGGGTAGTCGACCGCTTCCGCGATGTCCTCGGCGTGCACCCAGCACTCGAAGGCCCGGTCCAGCATCGCGTCCCGCAGGGGGAGTTCGAAGCCGCCGTACGACACCGGCATCCCGCCGGGACCTCCTCCGGCGAAGGACACCGTGCGCACCAGGGCGTGGGTCTGCTCGCGCCACGGGCCGCGCACCGAGCGGGTGGGCGGGAAGTGCGCGCCCGCCCAGAGGGCCTCGGTGCGCTGGGCGGGCGTCCGCGTCCGGCTCTTCGACCGGCCCGTCGCGTCCCGCTGCTCCGCCGTGTCGCCCGCGCCCGCGTCCGCACCCGGGGCCAGGGGGTCGTCCAGGCCCAGGGCGACGGCGATCAGTCCGTCCACCGCCAGCAGATGGGCGATGACCCCGGCGACGGTGGTCCGGCGGCTCGCCGCGCCCTCGTCGCGGAACCAGCGCAGCCGCACGGGCGCGTGCCATTCGGCGTCCCCGAAGTCCTGGAGCAGGGCGTCCAGTCGCGCGGTCTCGGCGTCGTACGACGCCGCCCAGTCGGGCACCGGGATGCGCGGCGGACGCCGCTCCAGGCAGCTCTCGAGGACGCGGGTGCGCAGGGCGGGGTCGAGGTCGAGGGACTCCGAGCGGTGGAGCAGGCCGACGGCCTCGCGCAGACGCCGTGCCTCGTCCGCGCAGGCGCCGCAGTCGCCGAGATGCATCTCGACGGCGTCCGTCTCCTCGGCCGAGCAGGCCGCAAGCGCCCATGCGCCCAGCAGCGACTTGAGGATCGGATGCTCGAGCCTGACCGGTTCCGGTTCCGGTCCGGCCGGCTCCTCGAGGGCGGGCAGCGGCAGCCCGCCGTCCTCCACGGAGACACGGGGGAGGGGGATGCGGAGGGCGGGCGGGGGCGCGTCCTCGGCGCGCGCGTCCCCGGCCGCCTCGCCCGCGCTGCCCGCGCTCTCTGCGTCCGGTGTGCTCCCCACGTTCTGCGTGCTCCCCGCGCCCGTGCCCGTCTGCTCCGTGCCTGCCGTGTCTGCTGTGCCTGCCGTGCCTGCCGTGTCTTCGGCTTCCCTGTCCTCGTCCCTGCCTCTGCCTTCGTTCCTGTCCCTGCCCCTGTCCTTCTCGTCCTCGCCGCCGTGCGGCCCGAAGCCGTCCGCATCGCTCACGCCGCACCTCCGTAGCCGGGGGGTGCTCCGGGGGCGGCCGTGTCGTGGGCGGTGGAGAGCAGTTGCAGGCCGAGGCGGAGCCGGCGGCGGGCCTCGTCCTCGGTGACGCCGAGGTCGGCCGCGGTCTGGCGGTAGTCGCGGCGTTGGAAGTAGGCCAGCTCCAGGGCGGCGCGCAGCGGGGCCGGCATGGCCTGGACGATGTAGTCGGCGCGGGCGGCGACGGAGGCGTGCCGCACCCTGCGCTCGAGTTCCGCGGTCGCCTCCGCGCAGCCGCGGCCGGTCTCGGCCAGCGCGGCGGTCTCGGTGGCGCGCAGCCGCTGCACGGCGAGCCGGTGGGTCACGGCGGCGACCCAGGTGCGCAGCGGGCCCTGGCCGGGGTCGTAGTCGTCCGGGTGTTCCCAGACGTGGGCGAAGACCTCGCGGGTGACGCCGTCCGCCGCCCGTTCGTCTTCGAGCACGCGGTGGGCGAGACCGTGCACGAGTGAAGCGAACCGGTCGTAGAGCTCGCCGAGGGCGGCCGCCTCACCGCGCGCGAGCCGCTGCTGCATCTTGCGGTCCCAGCGGGGCGGTGCGTCCCTCTTCGCCATGCGTCCCCCTCACCCGTGTGCGTCCCGTACCTGCGCGCTCGTGCCCGTGCTCGTGTTCAGCGTGCGTCCACCGCCACCTCGAATGTAGTCGGCACGCAGGACGACGCACGCCCCTTTGTTTCAATGTGCGCCCCCTGTCCGCGGAAGGGTGGTATGGGCCCGCACCTACCCGACAGACATGGATCGAACCGGACTGCATATGACAGAAACAAGCCTCTTTCTCTTGGTTTCTGTTTTTGCTTCGGAGTTTCGGGGCACGGCCGCTGGGCAGCCGCGCTGCAAGGAAGCGAAGGGACAGCTTCCGTTTACTGCGAGCTACGGCCGGCAACAGCGAGCGAAAGGCGTGGTGGTGGCCTTCAATGTGACCAGCGGCGAGCAGGGTGGATGGGCCGTGCTGCAGGTGTCGGGCGAGCTGGACCTGGTGACGTCGCCGGTGCTGCGGCAGCGGGTGCACGACGAGGTGGCCGAGGGCCGGCACAGTCTCGTCCTCGACCTCTCCGAGGTGTACTTCTGCGATTCCAGCGGCGTCGGCGTGCTCATCGCCGCCCGCCGCCTCATCCGCTCCTGCCGGGGACGGCTGCGGCTGATCCTGCCCGCGCGCGGCGCGGCCGAGGGCTCCCACGTGAACCGGGTGCTGGGCGCGCTCGGCGTGCGCCGCCTCTTCGACGTCTACGCCGATCTCGCGGACGCCGTGGACGACGGGACGGAACCGCTGTCGGCGTGAAGCCGTCGTTTCGCCACACGCTCGTCCCGAATCGTCCCCGGTCCGGGCACAGGAGCCCCTTTCCCGCTGCCCGGACGCCGTCCGCGTCGTACGCTCCCTGCCGGAAGCACTCTTCGCAGGGTCTTCCAGCGCAACTCCCACAGCACCTCCGCGACGACGTAAGGCGGCCCGAGAAGACATGGTCAACAGCGAGTACGAACGCAGGATCGCCGCCCGGTTCGCCACCTTCGACCAGGACGGCAACGGCTACATCGACCGTGCGGACTTCGCCGCGGCGGCCAAGGCGGTCCTCGCCGAGTTCGGCGTCGCCGCCCGTTCCGACAAGGGGCAGGCCGTCTACGCGGGAGCCGAGGCGTTCTGGCAGGGCATGGCCGGCATCGCCGACCGCGACGGCGATCAGCGCATCACCCGTGAGGAGTTCGTGACCGGCGCGGTCAAGCGCCTGCGCGACAACCCGGATCGGTTCGCCGAGATCGCCCGCCCCTTCCTGCACGCGGCCCTCGACGTGGCCGACGCCGACGGCGACGGCCGGGCGACGGTGGAGGACACCGTCCGGGTGCTCCGCGCCCTCGGAGCGCCCGAGGAGGTCGCCCGGGGAGCCGCCGCGGTGCTGGACGCCGACGCCGACGGCAAGGTCGGCGAGGCGGAGATCGTCCCGGCGTTCGCCCGTTACTTCACGGTCCCCGAGTAGCGTTCGCGCAGCTTGTACTTGAGGACCTTGCGGAGCGTGTCGTTGCGCGGCAGGGCGTCCACCAGCTCCAGCTGCTCGGGCAGCTTGTGCACGGAGAGTCCCGCCGCGCGCAGATACGCCGTGACCGCCTCCAGGGTCAGCGCCCGCGCCCCGGGCGGCTGTTCGACGACCGCGCACACCCGCTCCCCGCGTTCGGCGTCGGGCAGGCCGATCACGGCGACGTCCCCGACGCCGGGGTGGGCGGCCAGCAGGTCCTCGATCTCCTTGGCGGAGACGTTCTCCCCCTTGCGGATGATGACGTCCTTCAGCCGCCCGGTGAGCACCAGGTGCCCGCTGTCGGTCAGCCGCCCCAGGTCGCCGGTGCGCAGGAAGCCGTCCGCGTCGAAGGCCTCGGCGCTCTGGCCCGGATCCAGGTAGCCCCGGCACACGGCCTCGCCGCGCAGCCGCACCTCCCCGTCCCCGGCGACGCGTATCTCCATGCCCTCCGGCGGCCGTCCCTCCGTCGTCGCGAGGTTCTCCGCCGTGTCGTCCGGCGCGCCCATGGTGATCATCGGCACCTCGGTCATCCCGTAGCCGTGGGTGAGCTGCACGCCCATCTCGCGCACCACGGCGTGGTACACCTCCGGCGGCTTGGGCGCGCCGCCGCCCGCGAGCAGCCGCAGCGTGGGGATCACGGGGACGCCCGGCTGCTTGCGCTGTTCGGCGAGGAACATCGAGTAGAACGCCGTCGATCCGCCCGCCACCGTCACGCCGTGCCGCCGGTACTCCTCCAGCGCGTCCGGCAGCGCGAAGTGCTCGAACATCACCGCAGGGAAGCCGTACAGCAGGAGCATGACGGTGTAGTCGGGGCCGGCGATGTGGGCGTACGGGAAGGCCATGGAGCCGACGTCGTCCGCTGTGAGGCGCAGCGCGTGGGCCAGGCAGGAGCCGCCGGCGATCAGCGAACGGTCGGTGTGCAGGACGCCCTTGGGGTCGGACGTGGTGCCCGAGGTCCAGTAGATCCAGCGGACCGAGCCACCCTCGGCGGGCGGGGCGGGGAGCCCTGCGGGATCGCCCTCGGGCAGGTCGTCGTAGGCCTCGAAGACGCCCTTCGCGCCGAGCCGCCGAGCCATTTCGGTGTGGTCGAAGCCGCGCCAGACGCCCGGCGTCGCGAAGAACTCCGCCTTCGACTCGCGCAGCGCGAAGCCGACCTCGCGGTCGCGGTAGAACGGGATGACGGGGGTCTGCACGGCCCCCAGGCGGGCCAGGGCGAACGACAGCACGGCCGTCTCGAGGCGGGTCGGCAGCTGCCAGGCGACGACGGTGCCGGGGCGTACGCCCATGTCGTGGAGTCCGGCCGCCGTCCGTTCGGCGCGCTCGCGCAGCTCGCCGAAGGTCAGGGAGCGGTCGCCCTGCAGGAGGACCCGGCGGCCGGGGGTGAGGTCGGCGCGGCGGGCGAGCAGCTCCCAGAGGGTGCGGGAGGCGCTCAGCTGGTGGGCGGTGTCGGTGTCGTTCACGTCGGCCCCCTGACGTAGCTGACGGACAGTCAGATCTGGGCAGAGCGTAGGCCCGGTCGCCTTGTCGGTCCAGGGGGTGCGGGCTAGCCTGCAGGGAGAACAGATCTGACGACCCATCAGATAATGCGTCGGGCCGTCCACCGGACCACCGGCGTTCCGCCAGGCGGAGGGGAAGCCATGAGCACCGAACTGCCGCGCATCGTCAGCGTGGACGACCATGTCATCGAGCCCGCGCACCTCTTTGCGACCTGGCTTCCGAAGAAGTACCGGGACCGGGGACCGCAACCCCTCACCGCCGGGATCGGCGAGCTCGCCTACGTCGCCGGCAAGTACCAGATCACGATGGACCCGGACGGCCCGCCCACCGACTGGTGGATCTACGAGGACCTGAAGTTCCCGTACAAGCGCAACATCGCCGCCGTCGGCTTCGACCGCGACGAGATGACCCTCGAGGGCATCACCCGCGAGGAGATGCGGCGCGGCTGCTGGGACCCGAAGGCCCGGCTGGCGGACATGGACCTCAACCACGTCGAGGCCTCACTGTGCTTCCCGTCCTTCCCGCGCTTCTGCGGGCAGACCTTCGCCGAGGCGCACGACAAGGAGGTCGCGCTGGCCTGCGTGCGCGCCTACAACGACTGGATGGTCGAGGAGTGGTGCGGCGGCAGCGGCGGCCGGCTGATCCCGCTGTGCCTGATCCCCCTGTGGGACATCGGCCTGGCGGTCGCCGAGATCCGGCGCAACGCGGCCCGCGGGGTGCGCGCGGTGACCTTCTCCGAGATCCCCAGCCACCTCGGGCTGCCGTCGATCCACTCGGGCTACTGGGACCCGTTCTTCGCGGTGTGCGAGGAGACGGGCACGGTCGTCAACATGCACATCGGCTCGTCCTCGCAGATGCCGGCCGCCTCACCCGACGCGCCCCCGGCCGTCCAGGCCTCGCTGTCGTTCAACAACGCGATGGCCTCGATGATGGACTACCTGTTCAGCGGCGTCCTGGTGCGGTTCCCGCGCCTCAAGCTGGCCTATTCCGAGGGGCAGATGGGGTGGATCCCGTACGCCCTGGAGCGCGCCGACGACGTCTGGGAGGAGCACCGCGCGTGGGGCGGCGTCCGCGACCTCGTCCCCGAGCCGCCGTCGACCTACTACTACCGGCAGATCTTCTGCTGCTTCTTCCGCGACAAGCACGGCGTCGCGTCCCTGGACGCGGTGGGCCGCGACAACGCGACCTTCGAGACCGACTACCCGCACGTCGACTCCACCTTCCCGCACACCAAGGAGATCGCCCTCGACCACGTCAAGGGCCTCGACGACGAGACGGTCTACAAGCTGATGCGCGGCAACGCGATCCGCATGCTGGACCTGGACCTGGACAAGTAGCCCGGGACGGGACCGGGCGGCCGTCGGCACCGGGCAGGGATCAGGACCGGGCAGGGATCAGGACCGGACAGGGATCAGGACCGGACAGGGATCAGGACCGCGCAGGCGCAGCAGGACCAGGCAGGGGGATCAGGACATGGACCTCTCGGACAGCCCCGAGGACGCGGAGTTCCGGGCCCGGCTGCGGGAGTGGCTGGGCAAGGCGCTGCCCACGCTCCCGCCGAAGCCGTCGCCGGACGACTGGCCGGGCCGCCGCGCCTACGACCTCGGCTGGCAACGGGCGCTGCACGACGCCGGATACGCCGACGTGCACTGGCAGGCCTCGCCGGGCGTGCGCCTGATCTTCCTGGAGGAGACCGAGAAGGCGGGCGCGCCCTACGTGGGCGCGGGCTTCGTCGGGCTGCTGCACGCCGGTCCGACGATCGCCGCCGAGGGGACGCCCGAACAGCGGGCCCGCTGGCTGCCGCCCATCCTGCGCGGCGAGGAGGTGTGGTGCCAGGGCTTCAGCGAGCCCGACGCCGGGTCCGACCTCGCGGCGCTGCGCACGCGCGCGTGGCGCGACGGCGACGCCTACGTGGTGAGCGGGTCCAAGATCTGGACGTCGCACGCGGAAGTCGCCGACTGGTGCGAACTGTTGGTCCGCACCGATCAGGACGCGCCGAAGCACCGGGGCATCAGCTGGCTGGCCATGCCCATGGACGCGCCGGGCGTCACGGTCCGCCCGCTGCGCACCCTCGCCGGGTCGGCCGAGTTCGCCGAGGTGTTCCTCGACGAGGTGCGGGTGCCGGTCGGCAACCGGGTGGGGGCGGAGAACGACGGCTGGCGCGTGACGATGGTGACGCTGTCCTTCGAGCGCGGCACCGCCTTCGTCGGAGAGGTCGTCGCCTGCCGGCGCGTGCTGGGCGAACTCGCCCGCCGGGCACGGCGCACCGGACGCTGGGATGACCCCGTCCTGCGGCGCCGGCTGGGATCCCTCAACGCCGAGTTCCGGGCGCTGTGGCGGCTGACGCAGTGGAACGTGAGCGCGGCGGAGGCCGCGCACGGCGGGGTGCCCGGCGTCGGCGGGTCGGTCTTCAAACTGCGGTACTCGCAGGCGCGCCAGGAGCTGTACGACGCCGCCGCCGAGGTCCTGGGCGACGCGGCGCTCGACGTCGACCACCCGTGGACGGCCGACCGGCTCTCGTCGCTGTCGTACACCATCGCGGCCGGCACGTCGCAGATCCAGCGCGACATCGTGGCCGAGCGGATTCTGGGTCTGCCGAAGGGGAGGTGAACGGTCCGTCATGCGATTTCGACTGACGGAGGACCAGCGGGCGCTCCGCGGCGGAGTGCGGGAACTGCTGGCGCGCCGGTTCGACCGGGCGGCGCTGAGGGCGGCGGTGGACCGGCCGGGGGTGCTGGACCGGGCCCTGTGGCGGGAGCTGGGCGAGGCCGGATTCTTCGCGCTGCGGCTGCCTGAGGAGGACGGCGGGGTCGGACTCGGGCTGCCCGAGTCGGTGCTGGTCTTCGAGGAGGCGGGCCGGGTGCTGCTGCCGGGCCCGCTGGTGGCCACGCACCTGGCGGCCGGGCACGTGCCGGGTGCGGCCGAGGGCGAGACGGTCGTGGCGGCCGCCGACGGCGGAGGGCTGGTGGAGTGGCTGGCACAGGCGGACGTCGTGCGCGGGGACGCCGACGGGGCCGTGCCGCTGCGGTCGGTGGACCCGCTGACGCCGCTGCACGCCGTCCCCGCGCGGGGGACGGCCGATCCCGCCGCTGTCCTCCTCACCGCGGCCGAGCAGCTCGGCACCGCCACACGCGCGTGCGAACTGGCCGTGCAACACGCCCGGGCGCGTGAGCAGTTCGGTCGGCCGATCGGGGCCTTCCAGGCGGTCAAACATCTCTGCGCGGAGCTGCTCGTGCGGGTCGAGACGGCCCGCGCTGCGGTCTACGCGGCCGCCGTCACCGCCGACCCGGCCGACATCGCGGCGGCCCGGCTGCTGGCCGACGAGGCCGCCGTCCGCGGGGCGCGCGACTGTCTCCAGGTGCACGGCGGCATGGGGTTCACCTGGGAGGCGGACGTCCACCTGCTGCTGAAACGGGCCTGGGTGCGCACACGACGTGCGGGTGGAGTCACGGAGAGTGAGGAGTTGCTCGCGGCCGATCTGCTGGCCGAGGCGGACCGTTAGCGGTCCCCGCCTGCGCGGACGGCCGACGTGGCGGACGGACGGCCGCTCGGGTGTCGCGGATCGTGGCATACCGGAATCACGGAGCGTTGATATCGGGTTGTGTCCGATGCGTGACCCGTCACGGCCCGGAGTCGGCGGGCCGCTCCGGTACCTTCTGTGGGATGCGAGCGGTTCCGAGCATGAGCCATGCCGGCGGTGCCCCTGGGGCGATGCCGGATCCGGCGGTGCGCGCCGCCGCTCGCTGGGCGGACGGGCTTACGGCCCCCGCCTGTTCGACTCCCCGCAACGAGCGTCGCACAGTATGCCGCACGGGTAATCCTTCGCGCTGGAATATGCCCGAAGCGCTTGTTGAGGTGACTGTACGTCAACCAAGCTGTCTTGTAAGGGATTCACGTTCCGTCACCCTGCCTCTGACTGTTGTTCTGGTCATGCAGAAAATGGCTACGATCGTGGCCCCCGTCGTCATGGTGCACACGCGGCTAGCGTGGCTGGCGTGGCGTACGGCCATGTGTCCGCCGGTTCGGATGGTGTGAGCGGTGCAGGTGCTTCAAGTGCAGCTGGAGATCCGGCCCGACCCCGCTGAGGTGGGGCGCGCCAGGAGGTGGGCCCGTTCGCGCCTCGTCGGGTCCGGGATAGGGGACGAGGAGCCGCTCGCCGAGACGTTGATCCTGCTCGTCTCCGAGCTGGTCACCAACGCCGTGGTGCACACCGGCTGTCCGGCCGTGCTGCGGCTCTCCCTGCCGGGCGGGGCGGCCGAGCCCTCCATCGTCCGGCTGGAGGTGGCCGACTCCAGCGACCGGGCCCCGGTGCCCCGCTGCGCCGGCGACGAGGCGACCGGTGGGCGCGGCCTGGCACTCGTCGACGGCCTCGCGGACCGCTGGGGGTGGAGTGTGGAGGGCGCCGGCAAGCGCATCTGGTGCGAGCTGGACCGCTGTGCGGCCCCGGTCGAGGTGGCGGTGGACCGTGGCGGCGCGGCCGAATGCATGGGCGCGGCCGACCGCGCGGGAGGCGTCCGCAAGGAGCCCCGGCCGGCGTACGGCGGGCGGGCCTACGAAGCGGTCTGACGGACCGACGGCGGCGCACGGCGCACGGGTGCGGATGCCCCGGCAGTGGTGGGGCGAGGGCGCAGAAAGCGCTGTCGGTCCGGGCCGGTCCTGGATCGGTGCGCCCGTCGTGCTTCCGTGCGCGCCCATCATGAATGGGGCATAAGCAATAAATCGCCTTCAGGGTGTTGACGTCCGTTGTCCGTTTGATCACGCTTGTGGTCAGCGATTCGCCGCGAGGGGACGGCGAGGGCCTCGGTGACGGAGGTCCTTGCCGGGCGCGGATCGTGATTCGGCGTCGGTTCCCTCGGGGGGCGAGGGGAGTCGACGGGGGTCCTCCGCCCGGGCGCAGTCGCGGGCGGGGAGACACGCCGAAGTCGGATGGCGGTGCGCGGTGCCGTGCTCGGGGCGGGCAGCCGCGCGCCGTCGACCGACGCGCTTCCTCGTCCTCCGGTCCTCGACGCGCCTCCTCGTCCTCCGCTCCTCAGAGAACCGCCACCGGGGCCACCGGCGTCCCCGTCCCGCCGACGAACGGCTCGGGCATCGCCGACAGCAGGAACGCGTAGCGGCCCGCTTCTCCACAGGCTGTGGACAACTCTTCGAGATTCCAGTTCTGGCCCTGCAGCATCCCCATCTCGACCAGGTCGAGCGCGTGCACGGGCAGCCACAGGTCGTCGATCTCCGGCGGGAAGACCTCGAACGTGAGGGTGTCGTTGGCGACGGCCGCCACGTCGCGCGCGTGGAACCACTCCGGCGTGCGCACCGACAGCCCCGGCGACGGGAACCCGTACCCCTGCCTGTCGCCCGCCAGATAGACCTGGACCTGCCCGGTCCGCACCAGCACGATGTCGCCGGCGCGCACGCGCGTGCCGGCGAGCTCCTCGGCGGCTTCCAGGTCCTCCGGCGTCACCGACTGTCCGCCCGCCAGCCGGTCGACGCCACGCGCGCGTG
Source organism: Streptomyces sp. SAS_272 (assembly GCF_052543235.1). NCBI lineage: Bacteria > Bacillati > Actinomycetota > Actinomycetes > Kitasatosporales > Streptomycetaceae > Streptomyces > Streptomyces sp. SAS_272. Next base: position 139,830 of record NZ_JBMNDR010000008.1, read on the forward strand.
CCACGTCGAGCAGCACCCCGCGCGAGACGACGTGCCGCGCCTTGTCGATGCCGCTGAACTCGGCTCCGCCGTGCGCGGTGACACTCGCCGCCGGACGGCCGTTGTAGAGCTTCCCCGAGTGCGACACATGGGTCAGCGCGTCCCAGTGCGTGCCCGCCTGCAGGCCCATCGTCACGGCGTCGTCGCTGCACGCCACCGTCCCCGGACCGAAGATCTCCTGGTTGATCTGCACCATGGTGTGCAGCGGGTTGATCCGCCCCGGGATCAGGCCGGTCTGCACCCCGTCCTCCCTCAGGGGGAGGGCGAGCGGGACGCGACGCCCGGAGCGGATCTCGGCCGCCGCCGCGCGGACGACGTCGTCGGTGACGAGGTTCAGCGTGCCGATCTCGTCGCCCGCCCCCCAGCGCCCCCAGTTGTTGACGCGCTTCGCGATGTCGTGGAACTCGGCCGGCAGTGTCATTCCGTGCCTCCCCGGGGCTTGTCCCCGACTGTCCGACAGGTCAATCTGGTCCTCGCGTCTAGAATCTAACGGACCGTCAGAAACTGCGGGAGGGGGCTGGGCATGGGGAACTTCCTGGCCGGCAGGACCATCGCCGTCACGGGTGCGGGACGAGGCATCGGGCGGGCGGTGGCGCTCGCCGCCGCCGCGGAGGGCGCGCGGGTCGTCGTCAACGACTACGGCGTGGCGGTGGACGGGGCCGCGCCCACGAGCGAGGTCGCCGAGGCCGTCGTCAAGGAGATCGAGGCGGCCGGCGGGGAGGCCGTCGCCGTGGCCGACGACATCTCCACGATGGCCGGCGGCCGACGGCTGGTCGACGTCGCGGTGGAGTCGTACGGGCGGCTCGACGGGGTCGTGTGCGTGGCCGGCATCCTCCGCGAGCGGATGCTGTTCAACATGTCCGAGGAGGAGTGGGACCCGGTCGTCGCCACCCATCTGAAAGGCACCTTCACCGTGTTCCGCGCCGCCTCGGCGGTGATGCGCGAACAGCGCGGCGGCACGCTGATCGGCTTCACCAGCGGCAACCACCAGGGGTCCGTGTCGCAGGCCAACTACAGCGCGGCCAAGGGCGGGATCATCTCGCTGGTGCGCAGCGCCGCGCTCGGCCTGCACAAGTACGGGGTGACCGCCAACGCGGTGGCCCCCGTGGCGCGTACGCGCATGTCGGCCGGGGTGCCGACGGAGCTGTCGGAGATCGGCGAACCGGAGGACGTGGCCGCGTTCGTGGTCTACCTGCTGTCGGACCGGGCACGCGAGGCCGGGATCACCGGACAGGTGTACACCGTCGCCGGGCCGAAGATCGCGGTGTGGGCGCAGCCGAGGGAACTCCGTTCGGTCTACGCGGAGGGGGGTTCCTGGACGCCGGAACGGATCGCGGAGTCCCTGCCGGCGTCGGTGGGGGTCGATCCGATGCCGATGCTGGCGCGGCTCGAGGAGATGGCGCGCGCCGCGCGGGAGGGGAGCCGGCCCAACGCCCGGTAGCGCGGGGATGCGCGTGGGTCGACGGATGCGGATGCGGATGCGATGTGGGTGCGGAAGCGGATGCGGATGCGGGTGCCTCGGGGCTGGCCGCGCTCACGCGGCGGGCCCGCCAAGTCGATACGGCCCGCGCCCCTGAGGTACGTGCGGTCGCCCCTTCTCGAGGAGGTCAGCGTGGATTTCGGTTTCACCTCGGCGGACGACTCTTTCCGCGTCGAAGCACGGGAATGGCTGGCCGCACACGCGCCGCAGGCCGCCGGCCGGCGGTCCTGGGAGAGGGCTCTCGGGGCGGCCGGGTGGATCGGGCTCGGCTGGCCGGAGAGCGGGTACGGCAACCGGACCGGGAGCCTCACCCAGCAGGTCGCCTGGGCCGAGGAGTACGCCCGGTCGGGCGCGCCGCCGCGATCCGGGCACATCGGGGAGAACCTGCTCGCGCCCACTCTCCTCGCGCACGGCACGGACGAGCAGAAGGCGCGCTTCCTGCCGCCGGTCGCCGCAGGCGAGGAGCTGTGGTGCCAGGGATACAGCGAGCCCGGCGCCGGCTCCGACCTCGCCGGCGTCCGCACGCGTGCCGAACTCGCCCCCGACGGACGGTCGTACCGGGTCACCGGCCAGAAGATCTGGACCTCCCTCGCCCACGAGGCCGACTGGTGCTTCGTCCTCGCGCGCACCGACCCGCACGCGCGGCGGCACCACGGCCTGACGTTCCTCCTCGTGCCCATGGACCAGCCGGGCCGGATCGAGGTACGGCCGATCCGGCAGCTGACCGGCACCAGCGACTTCAACGAGGTCTTCTTCGACGGGGCGCACGCGCGCGTGGACCACGTCGTCGGCGCGCCGGGAGACGGCTGGCGGGTCGCCATGAGCCTGCTCGGCTTCGAGCGGGGGGTGTCGACCCTCGCCCAGCAGATCGGCTTCGCCCAGGAGTTGGGGCGCGTCGTGCGCGCCGCCGTGGAGACGGGCGCGGCCGGCGATCCCGTCGTGCGCGAGCGCCTGGTGCGGCTGTGGGCGGAGCTGCGGACCATGCGCTGGAACGCGCTGCGGACGCTGGGCGGCTCGGGCGGGCCGGGCGCGCCGAGCGTGGCCAAGCTGCTGTGGGCGGGCTGGCACCAGCGGCTGGGAGAGGTCGCCGTACAGGTGCGGGGCGCGGCCGCCAGCGCCGGGCCGGCCGACTGGACGCCCGCCGCGCCGTACGAACTCGACGACGCCCAGCACCTGTTCCTGTTCTCCCGGGCCGACACGATCTACGGCGGCTCGGACCAGATTCAGCGCACGATCATCGCCGAGCGCGTGCTCGGCCTGCCCAGGCAGCCCAAGGGATGAGGCAGAGGGGAGCAGCGTGATGCGAGGCGTGGTGTTCGACGGTGAGCGGGTCGAGGTCGTCGACGACCTGGAGGTGCGGGACCCGGGAGCGGGCGAGGTGCTGGTCGCCGTCTCGGCGGCCGGGCTGTGTCACAGCGACCTGTCGGTCGTCGACGGGACGATCCCCTTCCCCGTGCCGGTCGTCCTCGGGCACGAGGGCGCGGGGGTCGTGGCGGCGGTCGGCCCCGGGGTCACGCATGTCGTGCCCGGCGACCATGTCGCGCTGTCCACGCTCGCCAACTGCGGCGCCTGCGCGGAGTGCGACCGGGGCCGCCCCACCATGTGCCGGCAGGCCATCGGGCGGCCCGGGAGACCGTTCACGCGCGCGGGGCGGCCCCTCTTCCAGTTCGCGGCCAACTCCGCCTTCGCCGAGCGGACGGTGGTCAAGGCCGTGCAGGCGGTGCCGATCCCGAAGGACGTCCCGCTGACGTCCGCCGCGCTGATCGGGTGCGGGGTGCTGACCGGCGTCGGGGCCGTGCTGAACCGCGCGCGCGTGGGCCACGGCGAGAGCGTCGTCGTCATCGGCACGGGCGGGATCGGGCTCAACGTGTTGCAGGGCGCGCGCATCGCGGGCGCGCTGCGGATCGTCGCCGTCGACGCGAACCCGGCGAAGGAGGCGGCGGCCCGGCGGTTCGGGGCCACGCACTTCCTGACGTCGGCGGACGGCGTGCGGGACGTGCTGCCGACGGGCGCGGACCACGTCTTCGAATGCGTGGGGCGGGTCGAGCTGATCCGAACGGCCGTCGACCTGCTCGACCGGCACGGGCAGGCGGTGCTGCTCGGGGTGCCGCCGGCGACGGCCGAGGCGTCGTTCCGCGTCTCCTCGCTGTTCCTGGACAAGTCGATCCTGGGCTGTCGCTACGGCGCCTCGCGCCCCCAGCGGGACGTCGCCCTGTACGCGGAGCTGTACCGCGAGGGGCGGCTGCTGCTCGACGAACTCGTCACCCAGACCTATCCGGTCGAGGACTTCGAGAAGGCCGCGGCGGACGCCGAGGCGGGACGGGTGGCGCGGGGAGTGCTGACGTTCTAGGACACGCCCCGACGCGCGACCGGGGCCGGGCCGCGAGTTGTCCACAGGCTGCGGAAAAAGCCGGGGGCGTCGGAGTGCGGGGCGGAGTTCACTGCACGGTGTCGGTTCGGGTGCCGTCGGCTGCGCGGAAGGTGCGGCGGTAGGCGGTCGGGGTGACTCCGAGTGCGGCCTGCAGGTGCTGGCGCATCGACTGGGCGGTGCCGAAACCGGCGTCCCGGGCGATCCGGTCGACGGACAGGCCGCTGGACTCCAGCAGGTGCCGGGCTCGTTCGACCCGTTGCCGGGCGAGCCACTGGCCGGGGCTGATGCCGACCTCCTCGCGGAAGCGGCGGGTGAAGGTCCGCACCGACATGGCCTCCCGCTCGGCCATGTCGCGCAGCTGGATCGGCTCGTGCAGGCGGCCGAGCGCCCACGCGCGGGCGCCGGTCGTCGTCGCCTGCTGCGGGTCGGGCACCGGTCGTGCGATGTACTGGGCCTGACCGCCGTCGCGGTGCGGGGGCACGACCGTGCGGCGGGCCACGTCGTTGGCGACGGCGGTGCCGTGGTCGCGGCGGACCATGTGCAGGCACAGGTCGATGCCGGCGGCGACGCCGGCCGAGGTGAGCACGTCGCCGTCGTCGACGAACAGCACGTCCGGATCGACCTTGATCTGCGGGAAGAGCCGCTGGAGGTGTTCGGCGTCGGCCCAGTGCGTGGTCGCGGGACGGCCGTCGAGGAAGCCGGCCGCGGCCAGCACGTACACGCCGGTGCAGATGGAGGCGAGCCGGGTGCCGGGCCTGACGCGGTCGAGGGCGGCGGCGAGTTCGTCGGTCAGCACGCCCTCCTCGAAGACCGGACCGAGCTCGTAGCTGGCCGGAACGATCACGGTGTCGGCGGTGGCCAGCGCCTCGGGACCGTGCTCGACCATGATCGCGAAGTCGGCGTCCGTCTCGACGGGGCCCGGCGGGCGCACCGAGCAGGTGACGACCTCGTACAGAAGCCGTCCACGGGCGTCCTTGGGGCGGCCGAAGATGCGGTGCGGGATGCCCAGCTCGAAGGGGAGCAGGCCGTCCAGGGCGAGCACGACGACGCGATGGGGACGGGGGGCGTACTCGACAAGACCCATGGCCCGATCCTAGTGAATGCTGTCCTTCAGGCCAATCGTCCGTCCCGCCCGGATGCCCGAAGCTCGGTGACGTGCATCAGACGAGCGAGACCCGGGAATCCGCCGGGGAACAGAAGCCCGTGTCCGACCGCGTCCACGGCCGCGTGTCCGGCCGTCGCCGGATCCGGATCCACCGCGCCTGGTTCGTCGCCGCCGTCACCTTCGTCACGATCATCGGCGCGGCGGCCTTCCGCTCGCTGCCCGGTCTGCTCATCGACCCGCTGCATGCGGAGTTCGGATGGTCGCGCGGCACGATCGGCGCGGCGGTCTCGGTCAACCTGGCGCTGTACGGCCTCACCGCCCCGTTCGCGGCCGCCCTGATGGACCGGTTCGGCATCCGCCGGGTGGTCGCCGTGGCGCTGACCGTGATCGCGGCCGGCTCGCTGCTGACGGTGTGGATGACGGCGGCCTGGCAACTGCTGCTGTACTGGGGCCTGCTGGTCGGCCTCGGCTCGGGCTCGATGGCGCTGGCCTTCGCCGCGACGGTGACCAACCGCTGGTTCACCGAGCGCCGGGGACTGGTCACCGGCATCCTGACCGCAGCCTCCGCCTCCGGCCAGCTGATCTTCCTGCCGGCGCTGTCCTGGACGGTCCTGCGGTACGGGTGGCGCCCGGCGGCCGTCACCGTCGCGCTGGCCGCGCTCACCGTCGTCCCCTTCGTGTGGCTGCTGCTGCGCGACCATCCGGCGGACGTGGGTCGCAAGCCGTACGGCGCACGGGAGTTCACTCCGAAGCCGCCGCCGGTGCGGGGTGCGGCCCGGCGCACCCTGCGGGTCCTGTCCTCGGCCGTGCGCACCGGCCCGTTCTGGCTGCTGGCCGGCACCTTCGCGATCTGCGGCGCCTCGACGAACGGCCTGGTGCAGACCCACTTCGTGCCCGCGGCGCACGACCACGGCATGCCGGTGACGGCGGCCGCCTCGCTGCTGGCCGTGATCGGCGTCTTCGACGTGGTCGGCACGGTCGCCTCCGGCTGGTTCACGGACCGGTTCGAGCCGCGCCGGCTGCTGGCGGTGTACTACGCGCTGCGCGGCATGTCGCTGCTGTTCCTGCCGGTGCTGCTGGCTCCGTCCGTGCACCCGCCGATGGTCTTCTTCATCGTCTTCTACGGGCTCGACTGGGTCGCCACCGTGCCGCCCACCCTCGCCCTGTGCCGCGAGCGGTACGGCGAGGACAGCGCCATCGTCTTCGGCTGGGTGCTGGCCTCCCACCAGCTGGGCGCGGCCCTGGTCGCCTTCCTGGGCGGCCTGGCGCGGGACGCCTTCGGCTCGTACGACGTCGTCTGGTACGGATCGGGCGCGCTGTGCGCGGCGGCGGCGCTGATGGCCCTCGTGATCCGTCGCCGGCCGGCCACGGCGGCCCTCGCGCCCGCGACGCCCTGAGCATGCGGGCGTCCCCTCAGGCGGGCGTCCCCCGGGCGGGCGGGCGGCGGCTCCCGCCCGGAGCCCGGAGCCCGGAGCCCGGAGTCGGCGGGGCGTCCGCGCTGCGCAACCGCTCCCGGGCGGCTACTCCGCGTACTGTATGGCTACATTCAGTGACGGGTGGTCGGGGATGCTGAGCGTCGTCCCGCCGTCCGCTGTCCGTGGAGGCGATTGATGACGTCGTTGGCCCGTCGTGACGTGCTGAAGTGCCTGCCGGTCGTGGCCGGCGCGGCCGTGACCGCAGCGGCGGTGACCGGGACGGCGGCCGCGCGCGGGGCCGCCCCGCGCGGGGCGGCCGTGCGCCCCCCCCCCGACGCCGGGTTCCCGCAGCCGGAGACGCGCCGGGCGGACCCGGACACGGGACGGCTCGCCACCCGGCTGACCGTCGCGTTCACCGAGCTGGCGGTCCCCGGCGTGGGCAGTGTGCTCACCCGCACCTACGAGGGGTCGGTCCCGGGGCCGACGCTGCGGGTGCGGCCCGGGGAGACCCTGGAGATCACGCAGGTCAACGCGCTGCCGCCGAACGCCGATGCGAGGCGGGCAGGGCACGAGGACATGAACGTCCCGCATCACTTCAACACCTTCAACCTGCACACCCACGGCATGCACGTGGACCCCTCGGGCGAGGCGGACAACGTCTTCCGTGCCTTCGAACCCGCAGACGCTCCGGGGACCACGACCGCCCATCGCAGCGTCGTCGACGTCCCGGCGGATCATCCGGCCGGCACCTTCTGGTACCACCCCCACCTTCACGGATCCACCTCGAGCCAGCTGCTGAGCGGGATGGCGGGCGTGCTCGTCGTCGAGGGGGACGTCGACGAAGTCCCCGAGATCACCGCGGCCAAGGAGGTCGTCGTCTGCGTCAGCGAGCTCAAGGTGTCCGGCGGACGGGTGCCGGATCTGACCTCGCACGGCGTCTGGGACGACATCCCCTCGACATTCCTGGTCAACGGGGTGAAGAACCCCGTTCTGACCATCGCCCCGGGGGAGATCCAGCGCTGGCGTGTCGTCAACGCCGGAGCCCTCACCGCTCACTTCCTCAGCCTGGGCGGCCAGGAGGTGCACCAGATCGCCTGTGACGGCGTCACCTTCGTGGAACCCGTCGCCACCACCGGCGTGACCCTTCCCATGGGAGGACGGGTGGACCTGCTGGTCCGCGGCGGCAGGCCCGGCACCTACAAGGTGACCGGCGGGGGGCCCTCCCAGCACCTGCTGACGCTCGTCGTCACCGGCGCCCCGCGCACGATGGCGCTGCCGGCCGCCCTGCCCGGCCGGCCCACCGAACTGCCCGAGCCGACCCGCACCCGGACGCTGACCTTCCGCAGCTACGAGAACGTCTTCTCAGGCGCCTTCCCGAACGCCTACCGGATCCTGGGCGACGGGGAGACGCCGCCCGCCGACCCCCGGGCCGGCCGTGAGGATCCCGCCTGGGGCCGTCTCTCCGCCGACTACGTCAACCAGCGCGTCCGGCTGGGCGAGGTCGAGGAGTGGACGATCGTCAACGACTCGCACTCCCACGCCCACAGCCATCACCCCTTCCACCTGCACACCAACCACTTCCTGCTCACCGCCGTCGACAACCGGAAGCTGGCCACACCGGTCTGGCACGACACCGTCGCCGTCCCGCCGAACGGTTCGATCACCTTCCGGCTGCGCGCCGAGGACTTCACCGGACGGTCGATGCTGCACTGCCACCAGCTCCAGCACGGCGACGAGGGCATGATGCAGATCGTCGACTACGTGCGCTGAGCGGCCCGCCCGCCCGCCCGCCGAGGGTCAGCGGAACCGGCCCCGGTGGAACAGCAGCGGCGGCTCGTCCGCGCCGCTGTCGGTCCCCAGGGCGTTCACCCGCCCGACGACGATGAGATGGTCGCCGCCCGTGTGGACCGCGTGGATCGTGCAGTCGATCCACGCGAGGGCGCCGGCGAGGCGGGGAGCGCCCGAGACCGGCGCCGGATCGTGGTCGACGCCGGCGAACTTGTCCGTGCCGCTCGCCGCGAAGGCGCGGCACAGCGCCTGCTGGCCCGCGCCGAGGACGTTGACGCAGAAGACGCCCGCGCGGGCGATCCTCGGCCAGGTGGCGGACGTACGGCCGACCATGAAGGCGACCAGGGGCGGGTCGAGGGAGAGCGAGGAGAACGACTGGCAGGCGAAGCCGGCGGGCGCGCCGTCCCCGTCGGCGGCGGGCGCCGTCACGACCGTCACGCCCGAGGCGAAGCTCCCGAGGACGCGGCGGAACTCGCCCGCGTCCACCGGCGCCCGTTCGTCCTCCCGGACACAGCGCAGCTCGGGCCGCGGCAGCGGTTCGACCGGCCGGCCCTCCGCCCGCAGATACCGCACGGCCGCGGCCGCCATTCCCGCATGTCCCATCACCTCCCCATTGAAGCTGACAGTTCGTCAGATAGGAAGGGGTGTGCGGACGCCCGGGCGGTCAGCGGCCCCGGAAGGCCGCCGCACGGCGTTCGGTGAAGCTCTTCACGCCTTCCTGCGCGTCCGCCGTCGTCATGTTGATCTCCTGGGCGGCGGCCTCGGCGGCGAAGGCGGTCGCGCGGTCGGCGTCGAGGGAGGCGTTGACGAGCTGTTTGGTCAGGGCCAGGGCGCGGGTCGGGCCGGCGGCCAGCCGGGCCGCCCACTCGCGGGCCGTCTTGTCCAGTTCGCCGTCCGGGACGACCCGGTTGACCAGGCCGAGGCGTTCCGCGTCGGCAGCGCTGAGCGCGTCGCCGAAGAACATCAGTTCCTTGGCCCGCTGCGGGCCCACCAGACGGGGGAGCAGATAGGCGCCGCCGCCGTCGGGTACCAGGCCGCGGCGGACGAACACCTCGATGAACCGGGCAGACTCGGCGGCCAGCACCAGATCGCAGGCGAACGCGAGGTGCGCGCCCAGACCGGCCGCCGTGCCGTTCACGGCCGCGACGACCGGCTTCTCGCAGTCGAGGACCGCGGCGATCAGGCGCTGGGCGCCCACCCGGAGGGTGCGGGCCACGTCCCCGGCGATCCGCTCGCCCGCCGCCGTCCCGCCGCGCAGGTCGGCCCCCGCGCAGAACCCCCGGCCCGTGCCGGTGAGGACCACCGCCCGCACCTCCGGGTCGGCGGACGCTTGCGCGAGCAGCGTGATCAGACGGTCGCGCTGGTCCGGGGTGAGGGCGTTGAGCGCCTCGGGGCGGTCGAGGGTGAGACGGGTGACGTGGTCGTCCGTGGTGCTCAGGATCGAGGGGGCGGGCATGCGTGTCCTCCGTTTCGGCAGGGGCGGACCGCCGGGCGGCGGCCCCGCCCCTCGTCTCGGCGCCGGCCAGGACAGGACCTGGGCCCAGGCCGCGCGGCGGACCTCACCGGCACACCGCCAGCGCGTCCAGGGCCACCGCGCCCTGCCCGCACGGCAGCACCACCAGCGGGTTGATGTCGAGCTCGGCGAGGTCGCCGCCCAGCTCCAGGGCCATGCGCTGCACCCGCAGCACGACCTCGACCAGCGCGTCCACGTCCGCCGGCGGACGGCCGCGGACGCCGTCCAGCAGCGCCCGTCCGCGCAGGTCGTCGAGCATCGCGCGGGCCTGGTCCTCGCCGAACGGCGGCACCCGCACGGCGGCGTCCCGCAGGACCTCCACCAGCACCCCGCCCAGCCCGACCGTCACCGTCGGCCCGAACAGCTCGTCGTGGGTGACGCCGACCACCGTCTCCACGCCCCGCTCGACCATCTGGCACACCAGGACGCCGTCCAGCGAGACGCCCTCGTAGCGGGCGATGTCGGTCAGCTCGCGGTAGGCGTCGCGGACCTGGCTCGCCGAGGTCAGGCCGATCTTCACCAGGCCCAGCTCGGTCTTGTGGGCGATCTGTGCGCCGGACGCCTTCATCACCACCGGGTAGCCGACCAGCCCCGCGGCCCGCACGGCCGCCGCCGCGCTGGTCACCAGCTGCTCGCGCGGGACCCGGATGCCGTACGCGCGCAGCAGCTGCTTCGCCGCGTGCTCGCTCAGCTGCTGTCCGGGCCGCATCAGCAGCTGCGCCTTGCGGTAGGACGGCGACAGAGTGCGGGGGGCCTCGTCGAAGGGCGAGCGGTAGTCGCTCACGAAACGGTGGTGCCGCAGATGGGCGCGGACCGCCGTGATGCAGTTGGCGAGGGTGCGGAAGGTCGCCACCCGGGAGGACCCCAGCAGCACGTCACGGTAGGCCGGTTCGGTGCCCACCGGGGATCCCCAGACCACGCACACGAGCTTGTCGGTCTGCTCGGCCGCGTCCACCAGATCCCGCACGAGACGGTCGCTCAGCGGCGGGAACGGGCCGGTGATCGGACAGATCAGGACGCCCACCTCGGGGTCGTCGAGGATCGCGTCGATGATCTTCCGGCCGCGCGCGTCGCCGACCGGATGGCCGCCGTTGTCGACCGGGTTGGCCACGTTCAGATACTCGGGGATCCACTGGTGCAGCTCGGCCTGTTTCGCGGCCGACAGGGCCGGCAGTTCGAGGCCGGCCGCCGTGGCCAGGTCGGCCGCGTGGGCGCCGGTGCCGCCGGAGATGGAGTAGATCACCACGCCGGACGCCCGCGGCGGCCGGGCGCGCGCCAACAGGGCGGCCGTGTCCTGGAGTTCGTCCAGGCCGTCGACCCGGATCACGCCGTACTGCCGCATCGCCGCGTCGACGACCTCGTCCGCGCCGGTCAGCTTCCCGGTGTGGGTGGCGGCGGTGCGGGCGCCGTTCTCGGTGCGGCCCACCTTGACCGCGACGACCGGCACCCCGCGCCGGGCGGCGCGGTCGGCGGCGAGGAGGAAGGAGCGGCCGTCCTTCAGGCCCTCCACATAGCAGGCGATCGCGCCGACCTCCGGGCGCTCCGCGAAGTAGGAGAGGAAGTCCGCGGTCTCCAGGTCGGCCTCGTTGCCGGTCGGCGCCCAGTGGGAGAGACGCACGCCGAGCTCCTGCAGCGCGAACACCGGGCGGCCCTGGTGTCCGGACTGGGTGATGAGCGCGATCGACGGTCCGGTGAGATCGTCGCGGAACCGCTCGAAGGCGTTGAGGTTGGTGTTCGGGCCGAGAAGGCGGATGCCGGACCGCTCGACGGCCGCCGCCAGACGCTCCTGCTCGGCCGCCCCCGCCTCGCCCGTCTCCGCGAAGCCGGAGGCGAAGACGACGGCGAACTTCACCTTAGTCTCGGCGAGCCGCTCGATCACCGGCACCGGGTCGGCGACCAGCAGGACGGCCAGATCGACCTGTTCGGGCAGCTCGGCGACGGAGGGGAAGCAGGGGATGCCGAAGACGGTGGCACGGGTGGGGTGCACGGGATGCAGCCGCGCACCCACCCGCTGGGCCCAGTCCACCAGTTGCCGGGTGACACCGGTGTTCGGTCGGCCTTCGGCGTCCGAGGCGCCGACGACCGCGACCGACTCGGGCCGGAAGAACCGGTCCAGGTCGGGGACGTCCGCGTAGAGCGGACGGCCGCTGACGTCGAGGTCGTCCGCCTGGGCCGGCCGGCCGTGGACGGCGGGTCCGGGTTGCTCGCCGCACGCGATGACCCGGGCCCGGCGGGAGTCGGTGGTGAGGGTGCCGTGGGTTGATCCAAGCATCGGTCCGCCCGCTCCTGTGTGACTGCCATGGGTGACTGTCAAGTAACTGACGCTCTGTCAGATTACATACCTGACGGACCGTCAGGAATGGTCGTGCACACAGTCGTCCACACACGTCCGCACAGTCGTGCCCACCGGAGCGGACGGAGACGGCCGCACCGGACCGTCTCCGCCGTGCCGTGGCCTCGCCGTGCTACAGCGCCGCCAGCACCTCCTTGGCCACCCGCTCGCCCGAGCGCACCGCTCCGTCCATGAACCCCATCCAGTGGACGGAGGTCTCCGTGCCGGCCCAGTGGATGCCGCCGACGGGCCGCCGCAGGGCCGGACCGTACTGGGTCAGCACGCCGGGCGCGCCGATGGAGACGGGGCCGCCGCGGCTGTAGGCCTCGTTGTTCCAGCGTTGCAGGACGAAGGAGGTGGGGGAGGCCGCTTTCGCGCCGAAGTACGTCACGTAGTCCTTCAGCACCGCCGCCTTGACCTCGGCCTCGCTCGCCGCGTCCAGCTTGCGGGCCTCGTCGGCCTCGATGAAGCCCATCAGCGCGCCGTACGAGGCGTCCGGCGGGGAGTTGTCGAAGGTCGAGCTGATCACGCCGGTGTCGCTGACCACCTGGCCGTTGAGGCCGTCGGCCCGCCAGAACGGGGTGTCGTAGATCGCGATGGCCTTGCCCACCGAGGCCATCGGGAGGCGCTGGGTGAGCTGGTCGCGGCCGGCGGGCAGCAGCGGGTCGTACGTGATGCGCGCGGCGAGGGGCGGCGGCACGGCGACGACGACGCGCTTGGCGGTGACGGTGAGGCCGTCGGCCGTGACGACGTACTTTCCGCCGGACCGGCTGATCGTGCGCACGGGCGCGTTCAGCGCCACCCGGTCGCCGAGCGTCGCCGCGAGCTTGACCGGCACCAGCTGGGAGCCGCCCACGAAGCGCTGCTCCTGGGCGCCGTTCGCGGTCTCGGTGAGGCGCTCGAGGGTGCCGGGGGTCGACTCGTTGCCGGCGGCGGCGATGTAGAAGAGCACGAAGAGCAGTGAGAGTTCGCGGGGCTCGGCCGAGAAGATCGAGGTGCAGGCCACGTCCAGCAGGAACTTGGCGGACGGCACGACGGCGTTGGCGCGCAGCCAGCTCTCGAAGGTCTGCCGGTCCCACTCCTCGGCCTTGGCCGCGGTCCAGGGCGCGTCGACCGGGACCGTCTTGGCCATGTCGTCCAGCGAGGCCTGCACGATCGCCGCGTTGGCGAGTCCGGCGGCGTCGACCGGCGGGACCGAGCCGAGCAGGCCGTCGGTGGCGTACGGGGTCTTCTTGCCGTCCTTGTAGAGGAGGTTCTTGCCGGTGTTGTAGGTGGCGAAGGTGGCCACGCCCAGGGAGTCGGCGAGCGCCTTGATGCGGTCCTGGGTCGGGCCGATGAACTCGCCGCCGCCCTCGGTCACCCCGCCGTTCGCCAGGGGCAGGTTGACCACCCGGCCGCCCACGCGGTCGCGGGCCTCCAGGACGACGACCGTGCGGCCCGCGGCCACCAGATCGCGGGCCGCGGTGAGG
>NZ_JBMNDR010000009.1:0-136184 GCF_052543235.1 Streptomyces sp. SAS_272
CGGCCCCCTTGCACCGGACCGGCGGCGGCCTCGGCGGCGGCCGCGGCCGACTACGGTGCGGTCAGCGGGCCGTAGGCCTCCGGACGGCGGTCCCGGTAGAACTGCCAGCGGTCGCGGACCGCGCGCAGCTTCGCCATGTCGAGGTCGCGGACGACGAGTTCGGGCTCCTTGTCGCTGGCCACCTCCCCGACGAACTGGGCCTCCGGGTCCACGAAGTACGAGGTCCCGTAGAAGTCGTTCTCGCCGAGTTCCTCGACGCCGACCCGGTTGATCGCGCCGACGAAGTACTCGTTGGCGACGGCGGCCGCAGGCTGTTCCAGCTGCCACAGGTACGCGGACAGGCCGCGGGAGGTCGCCGACGGGTTGAAGACGATCTCGGCGCCCTCGAGTCCCAGTGCGCGCCAGCCCTCGGGGAAGTGGCGGTCGTAGCAGATGTAGACGCCGATCTTCCCGACGGCCGTCTCGAAGACCGGCCAGCCGACGTTCCCGGGGCGGAAGTAGAACTTCTCCCAGAAGCCCTTCACCTGCGGGATGTGGTGCTTGCGGTACTTGCCGAGGTAGGAACCGTCCGCGTCGATCACGGCGGCGGTGTTGTAGAGGACGCCGGGCTGCTCCTCCTCGTACATCGGCAGCACCAGGACGATGCCGTGCTCCCTGGCCAGCGCCTGGAAGCGCTGGACGATCGGGCCGTCGGGGATCTGCTCGGCGTACTCGTAGAACTGCGGGTCCTGGACCTGGCAGAAGTACGGTCCGTAGAACAGCTCCTGGAAACACAGGACCTGAGCACCCTGGGCGGCCGCGTCGCGGACCGCCTGCTCGTGCACCTGGATCATCGATTCCTTGTCGCCGGTCCAGGCCGTCTGGAAGACGGCGGCACGGATCACTCTGCTCATCGGGACCTCCGGTCGCTCGGTGTACGAGGAGCCTAGGAAGCCGGCCGGCCCGCTTTGAGTTGCACGGTGTCACGCCTGAGCGCGTCCGGCGTGTCACCGTGTCACGTCTTCCCGGACCCATGTTTCACCACCGTTTTCCCAGGTCGTTCCATGTTTCTCAGCTGTTTCCCGTGCACCGGCCGCGCGCGGTCAGCCCTGCTGCGCGTCGTGCGCGAGGAGCGCGATGTGCACCGAGGCGGCCTGTTCGAAGTCGTCGAGGTCCACGCCCAGCCGGCCCTCTATCGCCTCCAGGCGGCGGTACAGCGCCGGCCGGGAGACGTGGTGGAGCTGGGCGGTGCGGGACTTGTTGCGGCCGGTGGCCAGATACGTCCGCAGGACGGCGAGCAGGTCGTCCCCGGCCGCGCACAGCAGTCCGTCCAGCTCGCGCTCGGCGAACGACTGCACGTGCGGGTCGTCCCGCAGCAGGCGGATCAGTCCGCGCAGGTGGACGTCCTTGAGGCGGACGACGAGCGGCAGGTCGAGGACGGCGGCAGAGTCGGCCACGGCGTCCGCCACGTGCTGGGCCTCACGCAGCCCGGCGGGCACCTCGTCCCAGAGGGTCCGCGGGTCGGCCGCCGCGACGACCGTGCGGGCCTGGCCCGCCTCGGTGCGCAGCCTGGTCGCGAAGTGGGCGGCGAGCGCCTCGGCGTCCTGGTCGCGGGCGAGGCTGAGCAGCACCGCCGTCGCCCCGTCCGCGAGTTCCGCGACCAGTCCCGCGAGCCCCAGCAAGCGCAGTACCCGTTCGAGCCGGTCGAGGGCGACGTCCCGCACGACGAGCGGCACGAAGGTGCGCCGGTTGACCGGGAGGCCGGCCGCCCGGGCCCGGGGCAGCAGCTGGCGCGCCGGGACGACGCCGGAGACCAGATCCGTGAGCAGGCTCTGCGCGGACTGCTCCTCCCACGTGTGGGCGGAGGCGCCGCCGAGCATGCGGTGCAGCACGAGCGCCTCGGCGGCCCGGTCGGCGAGCAGCCGTCCGCCTGCGGTGTCGCCGCGGTGCCCGCAGAGCATGATCTGCCCCCAGCGTTCACCGCGGCCGCCGAGTTCGGCGCGGATCCAGCCGTCTCCCTCGGTGCCGCCGGCCTGGCGGGCGATGCGTTCCCAGTCCCGCAGCACGTCGTCGACCGCCGGCCGCTCCCCCGCCGTGGCCAGCACCCGGTGGGCGAGGTTGGTGACGACGACGGGACAGGCCGCGTGCTGGGCGATCTCGTCGAGCAGCAGCTGCAGGGGGGCTCCCGCGGTGATCAGCGCGGTGAGCGCGGTCCGCACGGCCTCCGAGAGGCTGACGGCGGCGAACTTGCGCCGTACCAGCCGGGACTGCACCTCCTCCGTCAACTCGGCGAAGGGGAAGGGGCGATGGAGCACGATCATCGGCAGCCCGCACCGCTCGGCGGCCCGCCGCATCGCGTCGGGCGTGGTCGGGAACGCCCGTCCGAGGCCCAGCACCACGGCCGCCGCCTCGGCACGGTGCAGGGAGTGGACGTACTCGGTCTGCGCGCTCTCGTCGCCGGCGAGCAGCACCCCGGTGGTGAGGACCATCTCGCCGCCGGTCAGCATCACGCCGACGTCGGCGGCCTCGGCGACGTGCACCCAGCGCACCGGCCGGTCGAGCCGGCCGGCGCCCGCCACCACTTCGGGTTCTCCGGCCAGGACCCTTTCCAGGGCCAGGACCTGACGGACCGACAGGGCGGGCTCCAGCGGCTCCACGGGCCCCCAGGGCTCCAGGGCAATGGTCATGCGATGTGTTCCCTTGGCTCAGACCTGCGCTATCGCGTGCTCCTCAGCGCGCTTTCGAGGATCGCGGCGCCCTCTTCGGCCTCCGCCACGGTCAGGGACAGCGGAGGAGCGACGCGCAGGGCGCTGGTGTCGTGGCCGCCGCCCTTGCCGATCAGCAGCCCGTCGGCGCGGGCCGCCTCCAGTACGGCGGACGCCCGGTCCGGGTCGGCCAGTCCGGTGCCGGGGCGGGTCAGCTCGACGCCGATCATGAGGCCGCGTCCGCGCACCTCCCGCACGCCCGGATCCTGGGCGGCGGCGGCCCGCAGCCGCTCGATGAGCAGGCCGCCGACCCGCCGGGCGTTGCCCTGGAGGTCGTGTTCCAGCAGGTAGGAGAGGTTGGCGAGTGCGGCAGCCATGGTGATCTGGGTGCCGCCGAAGGTGGAGATGCTGTTGGCGTCCAGGCAGTTCATGATCTCGGAGCGGGCGATGACACCGCCGACGGACATGCCGTTGCCGATGCCCTTGGCGAAGGTGACGATGTCCGGCGGACCGTTGCGGCCGTGTGCCTGCCAGCCCCAGAAGTGCTCGCCGGTACGGCCCCAGCCGGTCTGCACCTCGTCGGCGATCCACAGGATGCCGTGTTCGTCCAGCACCTCGCGGAAGGCCGCGTACAGGCCGTCGGGCGGCGAGGTGAACCCGCCGACGCCCTGGATGGGCTCGGCGATCAGGGCGGCGGGCGCACGGGTGTGCCCGAGCAGGTCCTTCAGGTCGGCGACGCAGGCGTCGACGAAGGCGGCGTCGTCGAGGCCGGCGAACGGTCCTCGGCCGCGGACCCCTCCGTGCACGTACAGGGTCTGCAGCGGTGACAGCGAGGTCGGGGACCAGCCGCGGTTGCCGGTGATGCCGACCGCGCTGAAGGAACGGCCGTGGTAACTGTTGCGCATCGCCAGCACGGTGTTGCTGCGCCGGTGGGTGGTGGCGAGCAGCAGCGCGGTGTCGTTGGCCTCGGTGCCCGAGGTGGTGAAGAAGACCCGGGCGTCGGGGATGCCGCTGATGTGGGCGATGCGCTCGGCGAGCTCGACCATGGGCCGGTTGAGGTAGAGCGTCGAGGAGTGGACGATCCGCCCGGCCTGCTCGGCGACCGCCTTCGTGACCTCGGGCAGCGCGTGCGCGGTCATGGTGGTGAGGATGCCGCCGAAGAAGTCGAGGTACTTGTTTCCCTCGGAGTCCCAGACGTGCCGGCCCTCGCCGTGGGTGATCTCCAGCGGCTCCTCGTAGTAGAGGGCGAGCCAGTCCGGCAGGACGCCCCGGTGCCGGGCGTAGAGGTCGCTCACGGCTGCACCAGCCCTTCATAGGCGTCGGGGCGGCGGTCGCGGTAGAAGGCCCACTGCTGCCGGACCTCCTCGACCAGGTCGAAGTCGAGGTCGCGGACGACGAGTTCCTCGTCCCGGTCACTCGCCACGTCGCCGACGAACTTGCCGCGCGGGTCGACGAAGTACGACGTCCCGTAGAAGTCGTTGTCCCCGTACTCCTCGACGCCGACCCGGTTGATCGCGGCGACGAAGTACTCGTTGGCGACGGCCGCCGCCGGCTGCTCCAGCTGCCACAGATGGGCGGAGAGGCCGCGGTGGGTGGCGGACGGGTTGTAGACCAGCTGGGCGCCCCCCAGGCCCAGCTGCCGCCAGCCCTCGGGGAAGTGGCGGTCGTAGCAGATGTACACGCCGACCCGGCCGACGGCCGTGTCGAACACCGGCCAGCCGATGTTTCCCGGCCGGAAGTAGTACTTCTCCCAGAACCCCTTCACCTGGGGGATGTGGTGCTTGCGGTACTTGCCGAGGTAGGAGCCGTCGGCGTCGATCACGGCGGCGGTGTTGTAGTAGAACCCGGACTGCTCGACCTCGAAGACCGGCACGACGATCACCATGCCCGTCTCGCGGGCGAGGTCCTGCATGCGGCGCACGGTCGGCCCGTCCGGGACCGGCTCCGCCCAGCGGTAGTGCTCCGGCTCCTGGACCTGACAGAAGTAGGGAGCGTTGAACACCTCCTGGAACCCGATGATCTTCGCGCCCCGGCGGGCCGCCTCCCGGGCGTGCTCCTCGTGTTTCGCCACCATGGACTCGGTGTCGCCGGTCCAGGTGGCCTGGACCAGTGCGGCACGTACGACGTTGGCCATGAGCTGCTCCTTCGACGGGACGTCAGAGCCTCTACGCCCGTAGACGAAGGTCGTAGAGGGACGAACGTAAGCCTCCTGGACGGGCTTGCCAAGACCATCGTCGTCAACCCGCGGAGTCGATCGCGTTTCACACCCCTGTGGGTGAGTCACGGTGCGTTCGGCGCACCGGGTGCGGCGCCGGTCAGGCGGTGAAACCGGCCACCCGCAGGGCGTGCACCAGGTCCCGGTGGCGTTCCTCCGAGGCGGCCTTGGCGGCCTCGAGCAGCAGCGGGACCAGGGTCTGCGGGTCCGGGGCGGCGCTGCGGGCGGCCTCCTCGGGGGTGCGGACCCGGACGTAGGCGTCGAGCAGCGCGCGGGCCTCGCGCCGCCGGCCCTCCCGGACCAGGCCGAGGACGCCCTGCCCGATCTCCTCGGCCGGCCGGGCCACCCCCTGCCGCAGGATCTGCTGCCCGTCGGCGGTGCGCCCCACCGCGACGAGCGCGTCGGCCGCGGCGACGAGCCGGTCGGCGGGGAGGGAGGCGGCCTCCCAGAGCAGGGTCGTCCAGTCCGCGGTGAGTCCGGCGCGCTGGAGCTCGGCGGCGAGCAGCGGAATGCGCGCGGCGGGCAGCGCGGCGAGCTCGGCGAGCAGGGCGTGCGCCTCGCCGCTGCGTCCCTCGGCACGCAGTCGCACCAGATGCCGGACCGCGTCGACGGTCTCCTGCCGGGCCGTCGCGTCCAGCGGCTCGCGCTGCGGCTCGGCCGACCGCGCGGCCGGCGTCTCGGCCGCTCCGGCGAAGCGGGCGCCTCGCAGGATGCGGCGGGCCGGCGCGGCGGCCGCGGGCGCGGCCGGCCCGGGGGCGGGGACGGAAGCGGGCGGAACGGCGAGGGGGGCGACGTCGGCCTCCTCGGCCAGGCCGGCGAACCGGGCGCTGCCGCGACGGCGCTTGCGCTGTTTGGGCACGGGGTCGGGATCGGGGGCAGGGGTGGACTCAGGCGCGGGCTCCGGGTCGGGGGCCGGGTCGGACGTGGCTCGCGCCTCGAACGCTCCGGCGGCGCGCGTCTCGTATGCCGTCCGCGTCTCGTATGCCGCTCGCGCGTCGTACGCCGTCCGCGCGTCGTATGCGATCCGGGCGTCGTCGGCGTGGCCCGCCTCGTGCCCGTGTCCCGCCTCGTGCCCGCGGCCCGCCCGGTGCGGGGGCTGGGTGTCGTGAGCGTCGGCCGTGGGACCGGCCCGGCGCGGGGGCGCTCCGGCTGCCGGGAGGCGGTCCGCCTCGGCCATCCGGTGACGGAGTTCGGCGCACCGGGCGGTGGCCCGTTCATGGTCGTCGCGGGCCCAGGCGAGGTCCAGCCGGACGGCGTCGGCCTGCTCCCGGGTGGCCGCCGAGGCGAGCCGACGTCCCAGGTCGGCCTGGCGTTCGGCGGCGTAGCGCTGTTCGCGGAGCATGACGTCGAGGCGGTCCCCGAGGGCGTCACGGCCGCCGGGACGGGCGTCGTGGGCGGCGAGCGCGGCGGCGTGCAGGGACCGGGCCCGCGACGTCTCCTGCCCGGCGGCCGCGGCGCCGTAGGCGGCGGCGAGATCCTGGAGCACCGCCTCCACGACGTCCCAGGGCGGCACCTCGTGGCCGTCGAGGCAGGCCCGCATGCCGTCGGGGTCGCGCTGCCAGAAAACCGCGCACCAGCCGGCGCCCTGGTCGAGGCGCGCCAGCAGCACACCCAGGTAGCTCGCGAACTCCCGCACCCTGCCCGGGAGTTGTTCCACAGCCATCGTTCGTCTCCCGCCCGACCGGAACACTCCGGTTCGTAGAAAACACCAGCCGTGTTACAGCGCGGCTACGGCCAGTTTTCAAAGCGGACGCGGCGGCGACATGGCGCAATCTTGACCCCGGGCCTCGGGTGCGGAACAGGCCGGGCCCCGCGACGGCCCCCGCGGATCACACGGGAGCCGGCGAGCACAGCCCGGCCAGCTCGTCCATGGACAGGCCGAGCACGCGGGCGAGCGCGGCGACGGTGAAGAACGCCGGGGTGGGCGCGCGACCGGTCTCGATCTTGCGGAGGGTCTCGGCGGAGATTCCGGCGCTCGCCGCGATCTCGGCCATGCTCCGGCCGCCACGCGCCTCGCGCAGCAGCAGGCCGAGCCGCTCGCCGCGCTCGCGCTCTTCCGGGGTGAGGGGGGTACGCACCATGCCGCCATTCTAATACCGGTATAGTAATTGGAATGGTGGAACTGAAGACGGACACATCGATCGACGCCATGTACGAGGCGGGCCAGGTGGTCGCCCGGGCCCTGACGACCGTGCGGGAGGCCGCCGACGTGGGCGTCTCCCTGCTGGAGCTGGACGAGCTGGCCCACGACGTGCTGCGGGCCGCGGGCGCCACGTCGCCGTTCCTCGGCTACCGCCCCGAGTTCGCGCCCACGCCCTTCCCGGCGGTGCTCTGCGCGTCGGTGAACGAGGCGATCGTGCACGGCATCCCCACCCGCTACCGGCTGCGCGACGGCGACCTGGTCTCGCTCGACTTCGGCGCCCAGCTGGGCGGCTGGGCGGGCGACTCGGCCGTCAGCTTCACCGTGGGCAGGGCGCGCCCTGAGGACGTCCGGCTGATCGAGACGGCCGAGCGGGCCCTGGCGGCGGGCATCGAGGCGGCGGTCGTCGGCAACCGCATCGGCGACATCGCGCACGCCATCGGCACGGTGTGCCGGGCGGCGGGCTACGGCATCCCGGACGGCTTCGGGGGCCACGGGATCGGCCGCCACATGCACGAGGACCCGGCGGTCCCCAACGAGGGCCGCCCCGGCCGCGGTCTGCCGCTCCGCCACGGCATGGTCATCGCCATCGAGCCGATGCTGATCGCGGGCGGCACGGACGGCTACCACGCGGCCCCCGACGGCTGGACCCTGCGCACGAACGACGGCTCGCGCGCGGCCCACGCGGAGCACACGGTGGCGATCACGGCCGGCGGACCGAGGGTGTTGACCGAACGCCGGTAGCCGCACGACGGGGTCACCGGCGCGGTCGGTCCACGGCTGGAAAGCAGAGTCACAGGCACGACCGGCCCGCGGCTCGGACACGGGGCGTGGGCGGGGGCGTGGACGGATTCGACCAGGCCGCTGCCGTGGGACTGCGTCGGCCCCGGTCCGGTGGGGGTTTCCTGCGCGTGCCCACGGTCGGCGAGCGTGCGAAGGTGGGGGGTAAGGCCCCAGCCGAGGGCACCCGGCACCGCATCGCACGTCGATCGAACGGAACGCCATGACCAGCGGCTTCAACGGCCCGGAGGGCTACGGCGACCCCTTCGGCGAGTTCCTGGCCCGCTTCTTCGGCGGGCCTCGCCCCGGCCCCCGCCAGATCAACATCGGCCAGCTCCTCAGCAAGCCCGCGCGCGAGCTCGTCCGCGGCGCCGCCCAGTACGCCGCCGAGCACGGCAGCCGCGACCTGGACACCGAGCACCTGCTGCGGGCGGCCCTTTCCGCGGAGCCCACGCGCTCGCTGCTCAGCCGGGCGGGCGCCGACCCCGACTCCCTCGCGACGCAGATCGACGAGCGGTCGGGACCGGTGCAGCATCCGCCGGGCGAGGTGCCGCCGCCCACCTCGCTGTCCCTGACGCCCGCGGCCAAGCGCGCCCTGCTGGACGCGCACGATCTGGCCCGCAGCCGCGGCGCGGGCCACATCGGCCCGGAGCACGTGCTCGGCGCCCTCGCCGCCAACCCGGACTCGGCGGCCGGGCACATCCTCAACGCGGCCCGCTTCGCCGCCGCCGGCCTGCCGTCCGACGCCACGGACGCCGCCGGGCCGGCCCACGCCGCGGACGGGCAGCGGCCCACGGCCACGCCCACCCTGGACAAGTACGGCCGCGACCTCACCGAGCTGGCCCGGCAGGGGCGCATCGACCCGGTGATCGGCCGGGACGACGAGATCGAGCAGACCATCGAGGTCCTCTCCCGGCGCGGCAAGAACAACCCGGTGCTGATCGGCGACGCAGGCGTCGGCAAGACCGCCGTCGTGGAGGGACTCGCCCAGCGGATCGCCGAGGGGGACGTGCCGGACGTGCTCGCCTCCCGGCGCGTGATCGCCCTCGACCTGAGCGGCGTGGTCGCGGGCACCCGCTACCGCGGCGACTTCGAGGAGCGGCTGAACACCATCGTCGACGAGATCCGCGCGCACTCCGAACGGCTGATCGTCTTCATCGACGAGCTGCACACCGTCGTCGGTGCGGGCGGGGGCGGCGAGAGCGGCGCGATGGACGCCGCCAACATCCTCAAGCCGCCCCTGGCCCGCGGCGAGCTGCACATCGTGGGCGCCACGACGCTGGAGGAGTTCCGGCGCGTCGAGAAGGACGCGGCGCTCGCCCGCCGCTTCCAGCCGATCCTCGTCCCGGAGCCGTCCTTCGCGGACGCGCTGGAGATCCTGCGCGGACTGCGCGACCGCTACGAGGCCCACCACCAGGTCCGTTACGCCGACGAGGCGCTGGTCGCGGCCGTGGAGCTGGCCGACCGCCACCTCACCGACCGCCGGCTCCCCGACAAGGCCATCGATCTCATCGACCAGGCCGGCGCCCGGGTGCGGCTCGGCTCCCGCACCAAGGGCACCGACGTGCGGGCGATGGAGCGCGAGATCGAGGATCTCGCCCGCGACAAGGAGCGGGCGGTCGCGGACGAACAGTACGAGGAGGCCACCCGGCTGCGGGACCGCATCGTCGAGCTGAGGCAGCGCGTCGCGGACACCGGCGGCGAGGACGCCTCCGACGACGGCCGGCATCTGGAGGTCACCGCGGAGGCCGTCGCCGAGGTCGTGTCCCGGCAGACGGGCATTCCCGTCTCCCGCCTCACCCAGGAGGAGAAGGACCGGCTGCTCGCCCTCGAGGAGCATCTGCACGAACGGGTGGTCGGCCAGGAGGAGGCCGTGCGGGTCGTCTCCGACGCGGTGCTGCGCTCCCGCGCCGGCCTCGCGAGCCCCGCCCGGCCGATCGGCAGCTTCCTGTTCCTCGGACCGACCGGCGTCGGCAAGACGGAGCTGGCCCGCGCGCTCGCCGAGGCGCTGTTCGGCAGCGAGGAGCGGATGGTCCGGCTCGACATGAGCGAGTACCAGGAACGGCACACCGTGAGTCGGCTGGTGGGCGCCCCGCCCGGCTACGTCGGCCATGAGGAGGCCGGGCAGCTCACCGAGGTGGTGCGCCGGCACCCGTACTCCCTGCTGCTGCTCGACGAGGTGGAGAAGGCCCACCCGGACGTCTTCAACGTCCTGTTGCAGGTCCTGGACGACGGCCGCCTCACCGACTCCCAGGGCCGCACGGTCGACTTCACCCACACCGTCATCGTGATGACCAGCAACCTGGGCTCGGAGGAGATCACCCGCCGGGGCGCCGGCATCGGCTTCGGGCCGGGCGGCGGCGAGGCGGACGAGGAGGCGCGGCGGGAGCGTGTTCTGCGGCCGCTGCGCGAGCACTTCCGGCCGGAGTTCCTGAACCGGATCGACGAGGTCGTCGTCTTCCGGCAGCTCACCGACGGGCAACTGCGGCAGATCACCGATCTGCTGCTGGAGGACACGCGCCGGCTGGCGCGGGCGCAGGGCGTCACGGTCGAGTTCGCCGCCGGGGCCGTCGACTGGCTGGCCGAGCGCGGCTACCAGCCCGAGTACGGCGCCCGCCCGCTGCGCCGCACCATCCAGCGCGAGGTCGACAACCGGCTCTCGCGGCTGCTGCTCGACGGCGGGGTCGGGCAGGGCGACCTGGTGCGGGTGGAGGTCGAGGACGGGCGGCTGGCGTTCCGCACCCCACCGCCCGTCCCGGCCGCCGAGTTGTGACCCCTACCGTGCGGGGTGCACCACCTGGGCCGACCCGCCGCCGCGCCGAACGGTCTCGGCGGCGGCCAGCCACCTGCCGTCGGGCAGCCGCTGCACGGCCGTCGCCGCCCCGATCTCGGGGTTGAGCTTGAACGAGTGGCCGATGGCCTCGAGCCGGGCCCGCAGGCCGCCCGGGGAGGTGTCGTCGTAGAGGGCGGGCTCCAGCTCCGTCTGGGGGGCGTTGCGCTGGCTGGCGCGCGGCGCCGCGATCGCGTCGACGAGCGGCAGCCGGCGGTCGAGGAACTCGGTCAGGGTCTGCAGCACGGTGGTGATGATGGTCGCGCCGCCGGGCGACCCCAGTGCCACGACCGGCCTGTCGTGCTTGTCCAGGACGATCGTCGGCGAGATCGACGAACGCGGCCGCTTGCCGGGGCCGGGCAGGTTCGGGTCGTGCACGGCCGGGTTGGCCGGGGCGAAGGAGAAGTCGGTCAGCTCGTTGTTGAGGAGGAAGCCGCGGCCGGGGACGGTGATGCCGCTGCCGCCGGTCTGCTCGATGGTGAGCGTGTAGGAGACGACGTTGCCCCACTTGTCGGCGACGGTGAGGTGGGTGGTGTTCTCGCCCTCGTACGTCGTCGGGGCCGCCGGGCCGCCGGTGGCGCAGGCGGCGGGGTTGCGCGGGTCGCCGGGCGCGAGGGGGCTGGTGAGGACGGCGTCGTCCTTGATGAGGCAGGCGCGCGAGTCGGCGTACCGCTGCGACAGCAGCTGCTTGGTCGGGACGTCCTCGAAGGCGGGGTCGCCGACCCAGCGCCCGCGGTCCGCGAACGCGATCCTGCCGGCCTCGATGTAGTGGTGCAGGTACTGCACCTCGCTCGCCTTCGACAGGTTCGTCCGCTCCAGGATGTTGAGGGCCTCGCCGACGGTCGTGCCGCCCGAGGAGGAGGGGGCGATGGAGTAGACGCCGAGGCCGCGGTACGAGGTCCTGGTGGGCGCCTGCAGCTTGGCCCGGTAGGCCGCGAGGTCCCTGACGGACAGGGCGCCCGGCCGTGCCTTCCAGCCGGAGGCCGGGTCCACGGGCGGGTGGTTCACCGTGGAGACGATGTCCTCGCCGAGATCGCCGCGGTAGATCGCGTCGACGCCCTTCCTGCCCAACTCCCGGTAGGTGCGCGCGAGATCGGGGTTCTTGAACGTCGAGCCGACGACCGGCAGCCGTCCGCCGGGCAGGAACAGCTCTGCGGTGTCCGGGAAGTAGCGGAAGCGCGCCTCGTTCGCCGCGGTCTGGGAGCGGAAGGTGTCGTCGACGGTGAAGCCGTCGCGGGCCAGGCGCTCGGCGGGCTTGAGGACCGTGCCGAGCCGTTCGCTGCCCCAGCGGGAGAGGGCGGTCGCCCAGGTGGCGGGCGTGCCCGGCGTGCCGACGCCGAGGCCGCTGGTGACGGCGTCGGCGAAGGCGAGCGGTTTGCCGTTCTCCAGGAAGAGGCCGGAGTCCGCGGTCAGCGGAGCCGTCTCGCGGCCGTCGATGGTGTGCACGGCACGGGACTTGGCGTCGTAGTAGACGAAGTAGCCTCCTCCGCCGACACCGGACGAGTAGGGCTCGGTGACGCCGAGGGCGGCGGCGGTGGCGACGGCCGCGTCGACGGCGTTGCCGCCCTTGCGCAGCACCTCGATACCGGCCGCCGAGGCGTCCACGTCCACGCTGGCGACGGCTCCGCCGTAGCCGACGGCGACCGGGACCTTGGCGACGGGGGTTCTCTGAGGGGCGGGTGGCGCGGCGGCCCCCACCGTGACCACGGCGGCCGAGACCGCCAGGACCGACAGTTTCCGCGCGACAGGGCGACGCATCCGTACCTCCAGTGCGGGACCGTCCGCGCAGCGTAACCACATTCGCGGTGCCCCGACAGGCACCTTCAGGGCACTGTCATACGACTGCCACACCTCGAACACGGGTACGTCTCGTACGTGTCGGCCCGCTAGCATGCGCGCCCATGAACGACGACGTGCGCAACATCGTCCTGGGCGTCATCGCGGCGGGCGTCAGCGCCGCGCTCGGCTGGGTCGCCCGAACCTATCTGTGGCGCCGCAGACTCCGCCGCAAGCAGGCGTTCTTCGGGCTGCCCGAGAACTCGGAGTGCCTGCTCGTCGTCAACCGCGACGCGGGCAGCGCCGACCTCGCGGTGCACCGGCACGACGTGTTCGCACTCCTGGAACTCGCCGCGCTCATCAAGGACTGCGGCGCGGGCGCCGAGGTGGTCACCCAGGACGCGGCCCGGCAGGGTTTCGGGGAGCGAACGGAGTTCTGCGTCGGCGGCCCGGGCTCCAACCGGCGTACCGCGGCCCATATCCAGGCCATGCTGCCGGGGGTGCGGATCAACACCGACCGGGAACCGGGCCCGGACCGGCTGGCGTTCCAGATCGGCGGGGAGCACTACCGGATGGAGTCGGGGGTCACCGAGTTCGTCCTGCTGGCGCGGCTCACCGCGGGGCGGCGGCGCGGGGCCCGGCCGGTGTTCCTGTTCTGCGGCCAACGGGCCATCAACAACCAGGCCGCCACCCGCTATCTCGTCCGACATCACGAGCGGCTGGCCCGTAAGTACGGGGACGGCTCCTTCGTCCTGCTGCTGAAGGTGGTCAGCTCCCATGCCTACGGGCCCGACGTGGTCGAGCTGGTGGACGACGTGACGCGCCTGGCCCAGGCTCCCCTGCCGGAGGCGACAATCGTTACTGCCACGTAACTTACCGGCGGGTTACCTCCGGTAGGAGATGCGGTTACCGTCGGGTCACTTTGCAATGCGGCAAGTTGAGGAGTGAACCGTGGGACAGCACCGCAGGGCCCTGCGCACGACCGCCGTGGGCGCCGTCTCCGTTTCGCTGATGGCCGGCACCGTCCTCGCCCTGGCCCCCTCGGCGCAGGCCGCCGGGACCGCCGTCCGGTACGTCGACATCGCAGGCAACGGCGGAACCGTCCTCAAGGCGAACGTCGTCACCCCCGCGGGTTCGGACGGCACGCGCCGCTACCCGCTGATCGTGCTCCCCACGAGCTGGGGTTTCCCGCAGGTCGAGTACCTGGCCCAGGCCCGGAGTCTCGCCGACTCCGGTTACGTCGTGGTCAGTTACAACGTGCGGGGCTTCTGGCAGTCCGGCGGGGAGATCGACGTGGCGGGCCCGCGCGACGTCGCCGACGCCTCCGCGGTCATCGACTGGGCGCTCGCCGCCACCCCGGCCGACGCAGCGCACATCGGCATGGCGGGCGTCTCCTACGGCGCCGGGATCAGCGTCCTGGCGGCCGCCCACGATCCCCGCGTCAAGGCCGTCGCCTCGCTCAGCGGCTGGGGCGACCTGATCGACTCGATCTACTCCGGCCGCACCCAGCACCTCCAGGCCGCGGCCGTGCTGGACACCGTGGGCACGGTCACCGGCCGGCAGAGCACCGAGTCACGCGAGGTCTTCTCCGCCTTCTACTCCGGCGACCTGTCGAAGGAGAAGGCCCTCGTCGCCTGGGGGAAGAAACGTTCCCCCTCGACCTACGCCGACCAGCTCAACCGCAACGGCGCCGCGGTGATGCTGGCCGGCTCCTGGGGAGACACCATCTTCCCGCCCAACCAGTCCGCCGCCCTCTACGAGCAGCTGACCGGCCCCAAGCGGATGGAGTTCCGCCCGGGCGACCACGCCACCGCCGAGCTGACCGGCCTGTTCGGGCTGCCCAACGACGTGTGGACGGACACCCGGCGCTGGTTCGACCACTACCTGCGGGGCGCGGACAACGGCGTCGACCGGGAACAGCCCGTGCGGCTCAAGTCCCGTACCGGGGGCGGCTACGAGGGCTACCCGGACTGGAAGTCGGTGAACGCGACGCGCAGAAAGCTGGCCCTGGCCGGCTCCACCACGATCCACACGAACGTGGACTCCGGCGCCGACGGCGGGATCGTCTTCCTCTCCAGCATCCTCGACCAGGTCGCACAGCTGCCCCCGGTCGCCTCGATCCCCCTGCTCCCCCGCCGCTGGGCCGCCGTGTGGCAGTCGGAGAAGTACGCCACGACTCAGCGGGTGCGCGGTACGGCCCTGCTGCACACCACGGTGACCCCGACCGCAGAGAGCGGCACCTTCGTCGCCTACCTCTACGACGTGGGACCGCTCGGCCTCGGCAAGCTGGTCGGCAACGCGCCGTACACCTTCCACGGGCGCACGCCCGGAAGGCCGTTCGCCCTCGACCTGGAGCTGGGCTCCACGGCCTACGACGTCCCGGCAGGACACCGGCTCGCCCTGGTCGTCGACACCGTCGACCCGCTCTACCTGGAGCACAACCCGTCCGGCGCACGGCTGACCTTCTCCTCACCGGCGGACGACCCGTCGTACGTGTCGGTCCCGCTGCGCGAGCAGTGATCTCCGGCCGCTGCCGGGGCGGGTGTGCTCGGTGGCTGCCGCCGTCCGGACTCAGTGCTTGAGGATCTTGGAGAGGAAGTCCTTGGCGCGGTCGCTGCGCGGGGCGGTGAAGAACTCCTCCGGAGTGCGGTCCTCCACGATGCGGCCGTCCGCCATGAAGACCACGCGGTTGGCGGCCGAGCGCGCGAACCCCATCTCGTGGGTGACGACGACCATGGTCATCCCCTCCTGCGCCAGCTGCCGCATCACCTCGAGGACCTCGTTGATCATCTCGGGGTCGAGGGCGGAGGTGGGCTCGTCGAAGAGGAGCGCCTTGGGGTCCATGGCCAGGGCGCGGGCGATGGCCACGCGCTGCTGCTGGCCCCCGGAGAGCTGCGCCGGGAACTTGTCGGCCTGGTCGGCGAGGCCCACGCGGTCGAGCAGTTCGCGCGAGCGCCGGTCGGCGTCGTCCTTCTTGCGGCGGCGGACCTTCACCTGACCCAGCGAGATGTTCTGCAGGACCGTCTTGTGGGCGAAGAGGTTGAACGACTGGAACACCATGCCGACCTCGGAACGCAGGCGGGCCAGCCCCTTGCCCTCCTCGGGCAGCGGCTGACCGTCGAGCGTGATCGAGCCCGACCGGATCGGCTCCAGCCGGTTGATCGCGCGGCACAGTGTCGACTTCCCCGACCCCGAAGGGCCGATCACCACGACCACCTCCCCCCTGCCGACCGTGAGGTTGACGTCCTGCAGGACATGCAGCTCCCCGAAGTACTTGTTGACGTCACGCAGCTCGATCAACGGATCGACGGCCATGCGCAGCCCTACTCACTTTCAGCTGTGTCGTGGTCGCCGCAAACTATCCACAGATGGGCGGGGGGAAGAAGCGACACGCACCTTCCGGGCATTAGCCGTATTTACATCGCCTGCCACCCGTACGCAGCTCGGCGGCGCGGTCAGTTCTCGGCCACCTCGCCGTACAGCTGGGACAGCTCGGGCGTCCCGCTCACCGCCCACTCCCGGCCGGCCGCGACCACGTCGACCTCCCGGCCCGACGACAGCCGGACGACCACCTCCCCGCCGGGCCGGATCGCCCAGGCCGCGCCCGGCACGGAGCGCACGACGACCGTCCCCAGGTAGAGCCCCGCGTCATGGCCGAACCAGGGCAGGTTCTCCTCGTCGTCGCGCCAGCGGGGCGGCAGCTGGTCGAGCGCCTCCAGCGAGCCCGGCGTGTCGTCCAGTCCGATCCCCTGCCGGGCCGCGTGCGAGCGCAACAGCTCGCACTCGGCGAGGAGTTCGGCGATCCCTTCGGGGTCCTCGGCCAGGACCGCCGCACGGTACTTCTTGCTCCTGTTGCCCAGGAAAGGGATGTTCATAGACCCAGCGTGACATTCGCACCGGCGTGCACACCACAGGGCGCGCTGGCCCGCGCGGCCCGGCGGCCGGACGGGCCCTACACCTCGAGGTCGACCACGACGGGCGCGTGGTCCGAGGCGCCCTTGCCCTTGCGCTCCTCGCGGTCGACGTAGGAGTCCTTGACCGCCTTGGCGAACGGCTCGTTGCCGTAGACCAGGTCGATGCGCATGCCGCGGTTCTTGGGGAAGGCGAGCTGACGGTAGTCCCAGTAGGTGAACGGGTGGTCGTACTTCAGGGGGCGCGGGACGACGTCCGACAGCCCGGCCTCGCGCAGGGACGCCAGGGCGGCCCGCTCGGCCGGGGTGACATGGGTGAGGCCCTCGAAGGCGGCCAGGTCGTACACGTCGTCGTCGGTCGGCGCCACGTTGTAGTCGCCCATCACCGCGAAGGGCCTGCCGCCCGCCGCGTCCCCGGCGACGGCCGCTTTGAGGGCCTCGAACCACTGGAGCTTGTAGGCGTAGTGCGGGTGGTCGACCTCGCGGCCGTTCGGCACGTACACCGACCACACGCGGACCGGACCGCAGGTCGCCGAGACCGCACGCGGCTCCGGCGCGCCGTCGTAGCCGGGGTCGCCCGGCAGGCCCTTGACGACGTCCTCCAGACCGACGCGGGAGACGACGGCCACGCCGTTCCACCGGCCGGTGGCGTGGACCGCCGCCTCGTAGCCCAGTTCGCGCAGCTGCTCGAACGGGAACTGCTCCTCGGCGACCTTGGCCTCCTGGAGGCACAGCACGTCGGTGCCGCTGCTCTCCAGCCACGCCAGGAGCCTCGGCAGGCGGGCGGTGATCGAGTTCACGTTCCAGGTCGCGATACGCATGTCCCACAACCTACCGGGCGCCACCGACACTCACAGCGCCGCGCTCTCCCCCGGCGCCAGCCTCAGGTGCTCCGCGCCCCCGAGGGCGCCGATCTGGCGGTCGTAGATCGGCCGGGCCAGGTCGGTCAGCAGGGCGTCGTGGACGTCGTAGGCACGCTGCGGGCTCACCTCGCGGACGTAGTCGACGACCTCGGAGAGCTTGCTCCAGGGCGCCATCACGGGGAGCATCAGCGTCTGCACGGGGTGGCCGGGGACGGTGAGCGCGTCGCCGGGGTGGAAGACCCGGCCGCCGTCGATCAGATAGCCGACGTTGGTGATGCGCGGGATGTCCGGGTGGATGACGGCGTGCAGCTCGCCGTGCACCTGGACGTCGAAGCCCGCCGCGGTGAACGTGTCGCCGTGGCCGACGGTGTGGACGCGGCCCGGGAAGGCCGCGGAGATCTTCTCGGCCACCGACCGCAGGGTCCAGACCTCGGCCGCCGGGTCGGCCTCCAGGGCGGTGCGCAGCCTTCCCTCGTCGAAGTGGTCGGGGTGCTCGTGGGTGACGAGGATCGCGTCCGCGCCGAGTGCGGCGTCCGCCTCGCTGAACCCGCCCGGGTCGACGACGAGCGTGCGCCCGTCCTTCTCCAGGCGCACGCACGCGTGCGACTTCTTCGTGAACTTCAGTGCCGTCATGGGTCCCATCCTGCCCCCGTGCCGGCCGCCGGGCTCACTCGGTGGGGGTGGTCTCCTCGAGGACGACCTGCTGCGCCACCTTGAACGCGGCGTTCGCCGCCGGCAGGCCGCAGTAGACGGCCGCCTGGAGCAGCACCTCCCTGATCTCGTCCGGGGTGAGGCCGTTGCGCAGCGCGGCCCGGGTGTGCACGGCGAGCTCCTCGAGGTGACCGCCGGCGACCAGCGCGGTGAGCGTGATGCAGGAGCGGGTGCGCCGGTCGAGGCCCGGACGGTCCCAGACCTCGCCCCAGGCGTAGCGGGTGACGAACTCCTGGAAGTGCCCCGCGAAGTCGTCGGCCTGCGACAGCGCGCGGTCCACGTGGGCGTCGCCGAGGACCTCCCGGCGCACCTTCAGTCCGGCGTCGTAGGGGTCGGGGCGGCCCATGACCTGCGGCGGCTGGAGAACCGGGGTGGGCGCGATCTCCGCGACGGCCACCGGCTGCAGGGGCTGCAGGGGCTGCGGCGGCATGGTCGGCATCGCCCGGACCGGGACGCCCGGGACGGCCGTCTGCCCGGTGACCGAGTCGTAGGCGGGCTGCCACGCGGTGGCGAAGTGGTGGACCAGCAGGTCGGTGACGGCGGCCGGCTGCTCCACCGGGACGAGGTGCGAGGCGCCCGGCACGACCGCGAGGCGGGAGTCCGGGATGCCGGCGACCAGGGTGCGGGCCTCGGCGGGGCCGGTGACCTGGTCGTCCGAGCCGGCGAGGACCAGCGTCGGGACGCCGACGAGGCCGATCTCGGCCCGCACGTCGAACGCCGCGAGCGCCTCACAGGCGGCTATGTAGCAGCCGGGGTCGGTGGTGCGCACCATCTGCACGGCCCACTCGGTGATCGCGGGCTGCGCGGCCGCGAATCCGCTGGTGAACCAGCGGTCGGGCGAGGTGCGGGCGATGGGGTCGAGGCCGTTCGTGCGCACGATCACGCCGCGCTGGCGGAACTCGTCGGCCGTGCCGAACCGGGGCGAGGCCGCGATCAGCGCGAGCGAGGCGACGCGCTCGGGGTGCCGCAGCGCCAGCTCCACGCCGATCGCGCCGCCGAAGGCGCAGCCCG
This sequence comes from Streptomyces sp. SAS_272, assembly GCF_052543235.1. Lineage (NCBI taxonomy): Bacteria > Bacillati > Actinomycetota > Actinomycetes > Kitasatosporales > Streptomycetaceae > Streptomyces > Streptomyces sp. SAS_272. The sequence continues at coordinate 18,922 of NZ_JBMNDR010000009.1, forward strand.
CGTAGCCGAAGCGCTGCACCCCGAGCCCGTCCAGCGTGACGAGCAGCCGTTCGGCGAGGTCCGAGACCGAGCCCGCCGGGTGGGCCGGTGCGCCGCCGTGGCCCGGCAGGTCGAAGCGGAACACCCGCCACTGCTGGGCCAGCTCGGGAACCTGACGGTCCCACATGTGCCATGTGGTACCCAGTGAGGGACCCAAGATCAGGACCGGAGCGTCTTCTGGCCCGTCAAAGCGGTATTGCAGGGGGTTCGGTGGTGTCTCACTCACGCCCCAGACCCTCTCACGTCTCACGAAATCTCACACGGTCATGGGAACCCGGCGGCTCCTTACCCTCTCGGCGCAGCACGTCCGGCACTGCCGAAACCCTCGGGGATCCAGATACGAGTTCTCTGGCGTGTACGCGTGGCCGTGGGGACAGTGCGTCCTCCTGGCTCGCGCGCGCTCCCAGTCCCTGCGCCGCAGAGCTTCCTTCTTCGGCACGGCTTCCAGGTGGTCCCGGTTGCAGCAAAGCGTAAAGTGCCGTCCCCAAGGATCGGCATGACGCACCTGGAAGCCCTCCGGAATCTCACCGACCAACAACCTGAACACCACACGGTGGACAAGCTGTGTCTTTCCCTCGTAGGAGACTTGGCCGTAGCCTGACTGCCCCTTCCCGTTGCAGCTACCGGTCCACAGCCAGCAGCCGGTCTCCGGGTCCACCTCGATCTTGGCTGCCATACGGCTGGGCAGGTCGCTCGGTCGGTGGGCCGCCTGACTCAGGCTTGCCCCTCAGTCGCAGCACCGTGCAGGCCATCCCACGTGGTGGCGGCTTCGCGAAGATCCTCTACGTCGGGCTTCACGTACCACTTTTTGGTGGTCCTCACATTCGTGTGTCCAGCCCACCGCGCAAGGATGTGATCCGGCACGCCGTTGTTGGCCAGGTACGTGAGGCACGACGAACGAGCGTCATAAAGACGAACTCGGCGGAGACCAAGGATCACCATGAGCCGGTACGCGCGTCGGCGGAGCTGCTTGATGGTGAAGGCTTCTCCGGTCTCGTGCACCAGGACGTAGCCGGACTCTGCGTATGCCTCACCCAGAGCCAGCTTCTCCTTGGCTTGGAGGGCCTTGAACGACCTGAGCGCAGCCAGCACCGGAGCCGGCAACGGGAGTTCCCGTTCACCGGCCAGAGACTTGGTGTCCTTCTCCACGACGTAGCGATTGCCCATCATGGTCCGCGTATTGGCTATGATGATCGTGGCATTGTCCAGGTCGACGTCTTCCCACCGGAGCCCACAGACTTCAGCCGGACGTAGACCAATGAGGGACAGCAGGAGCGGAGCGTAGAGCCGTTCCCCCTTGATGCCCTGAACGAATCTCTGAACCTCCTGGACGTTCCAGGGCTTCACCTCCTCTTTCTTCTTCCGTTCTTCCTTTCGCGCCCTTCGCGGAATGGTCACGTGCTGGGCCACGTTCATGGTCACCAGCCGACGCGTCACGGCTCGGTTGAGAGCGTCCTTCAGCCGAGCAAGGCTCATGTCCACGCTCGTCACTCCGAGCGGAGTTCCGGCCCTTCCACCGCGTACACGCCCGTGCTTCAGAGCCCAGTGCATCCACCCTTCTACGTCCTCTTCAGTAAGCTCCTGAAGACGAATGTGGCCCAATTTCCCCCGTACCCGGTCCAGGGTGATGCGGTAGTTGTAAATAGTGGTTTCTTCCAAGTCGTCAGCCTTCATGGCCAGCCACTGGTCGAGCCATTCATTCAAGGTGACCTTATTCGGCGGTGCGAGCGTGCCTTCCTGGCGACGGTTGGTGATGCGGGCATACTCGGCCTTCGCTTCCTTCAGCGTGCCGAATGTACGAGTTATCTGCTTGCGCTTCCCGGTGGCGTGGTCGATGCCCACATCGACCACGAACCGGTACCGGATCTGCCCCTTCGCGTTCGGTGGCAACTTCTTGATCGGATCGGACAGGGTTACTCACTCTCCTTAGGCCATGAAAATTCCACATTGGCGGAGGGCCGCAACGCTTCAGGGAAGCGACGCCGCGGAGCCATCAAGGCACCAGCAGACGGTGCCGTTCTCTACGGGTTTGCGGCGCCACTTACTGCATCCGCTACTGCTCCACCGCCAAGCGCAGCCGCATGCGAACGCCCTCAATAGTCGTCAGGATCGCCGGTTTGGCTAACCGGCGATCGTGGTCTATGTTGCGGGCGCGCGCAGGGGTTCGTAGACGTAGCTCAGGAGACCAGCCAGTACGGCCGGAGAGCGGGCGTCGCGCCGTCCGTTACGAGCGCCGGGGGCTCGTAACGGTGAGCCGGCAGTTTCGCCTGCCACGAGGTGTTCAGGAGCACCTGCAACCCGGGCGACGTTTCGGATTGGCTCGGGTCGTGCCGCCATGTGCGCGAGGATTTCTCGGTCCCGGTGGTAGCCGCGTTGTTGCAATCCTCGCCGAACAGCCCGGCCGTACGGGCGCAGAGAGATAGCGCCGTGGAGATGGCGGCGTAGTCCTCTCGCTCCTGAGCGGGCCATGCGTTCCGGGCGCCAAGCGGTGAGGAGCGGTGATAAGGAGCGGCTCGGAGAGGGGCATTCCGCAGGTGGCACTCCTTGGATCGGGGCCTCGGCGAGGAGGCCGAGCAGTATGAGCTGAGGTACCGGCTGCCGCCATGGCCGACCTGTCTGTTGTCGGCCCGGAAGCCCGAAACTCCTTGCTGACCTGGTGTTTTCCCGGACCGTTGTACGTTGACATGGTCCCGGAGCAGGTTCCAGTCCCTTGGGGCTCTTTCTCGTCTGCCATGAGCTGAAGCCGTACCAGGCGTCCTCCGGCACGCCGAGTGGAACGCGCGCCAGACTTCCTGGGAAGTTGACTGATCACCACCCTGCCGCCAATGCTCAGTCGCTCGGAGGGATCTTGGGCAGGGATGTAGAACAGCTCCGGGCGGCAGCGATGCTGCACGACATCGGCTACACGCCCTCGCTGGCCACCACCGGGTTCCATCCGCTCGTTGGTGCCCGGTACCTCCGCGATCACATAGCTGCGGACGAGAGGTTGGGGGCAGCGGCGACGGCGGTCTGGATAGCGGACACGTGCATAGGCAGGTGCCTCCGGGTGGGGGGTGCTTCTATCTGTTCGGTCAAGCTCTGCGGGCTTGGTCAGGCTGCTTGTTCGTGCCCGGGCTGGTAGGAGGTGCGGTGTTTGAGCATGGCTTGCAGGACGTCGACGCGGCGGCGGGTGAGGCAGATGAGGGCGGCTTTGTGGCGCTTGTTCTCCGCCCGTTTCTTGACGTAGTAGGCCCGCGATTCGGGGCTGCTCAGCGAGGCGAACGAGGCCAGGAACAGGGCCCGTTTGAGTGTCTTGTTGCCGCTGCGGGGCGGTCCTTCGCCGCGGATGGAGGTTCCCGAACGACGTGTGGTGGGGGTCAGTCCCGCGTAGGAGGCCAGGTGGGCGGCGGTGGGGAACGCGCTAGCGTCGCCGACCTCGGCCAGGATGCGGGCGCCGGTCCTGACCGCGACCCCGGGCATGAGGTCAGGACCTTCGCGAGAGGGTGGGCCTGAAGCAGGGCCGTCATGCAGGTCTCCAGGATCTCGCGGCGCTTGAGGAGCACGGCGAGGGACTCGGCCAGACCGGAGATGATCTCGCCGGCCGAGCCGGTGCCGGGGACCTGGACGGTCTGCTCGGCCAGGGCGGCATGGATCTGTCCGGCCAGCTCCCGCGGGTTCCGCATCCGTGGGGCGGCGTCGGTCATGACCTCGATGAGCTCCTCGGTGCGGACTTGGGCGAGTTGGACTGGGGAGCCGAAGGTCTGCAGCAGGGCCAGGACCGCCGGGTGACGCAGCCGCGGTCCCAGGAAACGTTCCAGGGCCGGATGGATCGAGGTGAGCAGGCCGCGCAGCCGGTTGGAGGTGCGGGTGGCGTCCTGGGCGAGGTCGTCGTCGTAGCCCAGACCATGGTCAGTTCGGCCCGCACGCCCTCGGCGGGGTCGATGCTGTGCAGCAGGTGGGGCATGGTGCGGGCGGCATCGGCGATGACGTAGGCGTCGCGGGCGTCGGTCTTGCCGGTGCCGGGATGGCAGTCGGCCAGGCGGCGCATGGACAGGCCGGGCAGGTAGGCCACCTCGCATCCGCTGGCGCGCGCCACGGCCACCGCCAAGGTCCCCACGGACGCAGGCTGGTCGACCACGACCAGGACGTTCCCCCGCCGTCCCAGGCGGGCGAACAGCTCCCGCAGCTGGGGCCCGCCGTCGGGCAGCGGCTTGTCGAAGACGGTACGGCCGTCGGCCAGCAGGGCCGTGCCGTGATGGGCGGACTTGCCCACGTCCAGGGCTCAGAACACATCGATCGAGGTGAAGTCGTTGCTGGTCACCGGGCTTTCCCTCCCCGGAGTCACCATCTGGCCCGCCCGGGCACCGGAGATCGGCAGCCACATCACGCAGCCCTGCCTGTCGGCGGACACGCTTCCATCAGCGACCATCCGGCGCCGTCAGGACCGGCGACAGCACCCCCGGATCATCAAGGACAGGGGCAACGAGTCATACCGGCCCCGAAGGCCACGAGCCCGAACCGGGCTCTACAACGAAGGTAATGGGCAAAGTGATGAGGACGGCCCCGTGACCGGGCACCGGGGGTCAGCGCTCGGGCTTGGAGGGCCGCTGCATCAGCGCGGCGGCGGCCTCGTCGAGGGTGACCTTCTCGTGCAGCAGGGCAGAGATCACTTCCGTGATCGGCATCTCAACGCCGTGGGCATGAGCGAGGGCGAGAACCGCCTCGGCGGATTTGACGCCTTCGGTGGTCTGCCGGGTGGCGGCCGTCGCCTGTTCGACGCTTAGGCCATGGCCGAGGTGGGTGCCGAAGGTGCGGTTACGGGAAAGCGGAGACGAGCAGGTGGCCACTAGGTCGCCGAGGCCGGCCAGACCGGCGAGGGTGGCCGGGTGGGCGCCCATGGCCACAGCAAGCCGGGTGGTCTCTGCCAGCCCGCGCGTGATGAGCATCGCCGAGGCGTTGTCGCCCAGGCCCATGCCTGAGGCGATGCCGACCGCCAGGGCGATGACGTTCTTCACGGCGCCGCCCAGCTCGCAGCCGGTCACGTCGGTGCTGGTGTAGGGCCGGAAGTAGGTGGTGTGGCATACCTGCTGGAAGCGACGGGCGGCGTCCTCGTCGGGGCAGGCGACGGTGGCAGCGGCGGGCTGGCCGTCCATGATCTCGCGGGCGAGGTTCGGGCCTGACAGCACTGCGACCCGGTTCGCGTTCACGCCGGTCACCTCGGTGATGACCTGGCTCGCCCGTTCCCCGGTGCCCAGTTCGATGCCCTTCATCAGCGACACGATCACGGTGTCGGGCCCGATGTGCGGCGTCCACGCGGCGAGGTTGGTCCGCAGGGACTGCGCGGGGATGGACAGCACAAGGTAGTCCGCGCCGCGAAGCGCGGCGGCCGGATCGGTCGTAGCCGTCAGGGAGGCGGGCAGCTCTACGTCCGGGAAGTAGCCGGGGTTGCGGTGAACCGTGTTGATCGCGTCGGCGATCTCGTCTCTGCGGGCGTGCACGGTGACGTCGGTACCGGCGTCGGCCAGGATCTTGGCGACTGCGGTACCCCAAGACCCGGCCGAGAACACCGCCGCACGGGCGGAACGGTGCTGGCTCACTGCGGGGTCCTCTCACCGGACGCGGGCCCGTCACCGGGACGGCGGCTGGGCCCGGACACCCTATCGGCCGCGCCAGGCCCGGGCGGAACACGCGTGGGGCGCCGCACGGTCAGCCGGACGGCTCGACGGCCCTTCCCCACCTGACGTCCGCCCGGCGGGGGATCAGAACGGTAGACGTCCTGGGACGTCCGGCCGATCACCGCTCGGTCCCCGCGCCCTACGTCATAGTCTGCCGAGCATGGATCTCACCGTTTGGGCCCGCGACGTGGCCAGGTCCCTCCTCGCGGAGCCCCTGCCTCGGCGCTGGGCACACTCTCAGGGGGTTGCCGCAAGGGCGCAGTCCCTGGCGGGAATCCTGGGCGACGATGCGGAACTACTGTGGGCCGCGGCGATGCTGCACGACATTGGTTACGCGCCGTCGCTCGCCACGACGGGGTTCCATCCGCTGGACGGCGCCCGCTACCTGCGCGACCGTTCGGCCGCGGACGAGCGCCTGGTACGGCTGGTCGCCAATCATTCGTACGCGCTGTTGGAGGCGGAAGAGCGCGGGCTGCGCGAAGAGCTGGAGGCCGAGTTCCCGATCCTCGACCACGCCGAGCTGGTGGATGCTCTCGTGTACTGCGATATGACCACTACCCCGGATGGCACCGCCACCACCGTGGATGCCCGGCTGGCGGAGATCCTCACTCGGTATGATCGCGACAGCGTCGTCGGCCGATTCATCCGCCGAGCCGATGAGGATCTGCGAGCTGCTGTTCACAGAGTTGAGGCCCGGCTGATCTTGGCAGAGCGGTAAGGGAGGGCGCGGTGCTCAGTCGACGTGAGGGAACATCCCGTCCAGGTAGTGGGCGATCTGCTTCCGCATGGAGTGGTGGATGTCGTAGGAGTCCAGTTCGCTGGGCAGGATCCAGCGGACGCCATCGGCCTCGTCGTTGATTGTGGGCTGGCCTCCGACCGGCCGGCCGATCACGGTGACCTCGTACGCCTGCCGGATCTCCCCGTCCGTGTAGGCCACCACATGCTCAGGGACCGAATACACGCCGAGGAGCCCGGTGGGTTCGGCGTCGATTCCGGTCTCTTCCTTGCATTCCCGGACTGCGCACTGCGACGGGGATTCGCCTATGTCCATGGCTCCCCCGGGCAGAGCCCACTGCCCCGTGTCGCGGCGCCGCTGGAGGAGGATCGCCCCGTCCGCCTCCCGGACTACCAGCATGTTGCACGCTGGGATCAACGTGTTCGGCTTGGGTGCGTTCTCGTCGTACCAGTACTCCGTACGTCCCATCGCGGGCCGCGCTCCTCACATGGACTCGGGTGACCAGCGCTTTGCAGTCTCCCAGACCGCGTCGAAGCTGCCGGCGTAGTGGTCGAACCAGCCGTCTTCCTCCAAGCGCCGCAGCTCGAACAGGGGGTTTGCGCTGGCGGGCTGCCCCCAGACGTGCGGGTTGACCAGGAGCACGTCATCGAAGCGGAAGAGGCTGTTGTAGAGGGTCGTGTCGTGGAGGCGTACCTCACACCCGGGCGTGCCGATCAGCTTGCGGTAGTAGGTGAGGGACGCCCTGATCTTTGCTGAGAGGGTTCCGCCGATGCCTTCTTCCTCGTCCCTGACGGCGACCGCCCTGCCCGATGGGTCACCGAAACAGAGGCGGACCTGAACTCCGGCGTCGGCGCGCTCGGCAAGCATCGCCGCAACGCGCGGGTTGGTCTGCGCGAAGAACGTGCCGCTGAACACCAGTACGTCGATATGTTCCTGAGCGGTCTTCAGGAGGCGGACCCAGGACTTCTGCGGGAAGCTCGCGCGGTTCGGAAAGGCAGCGACCAGTTCGGTCTGCTCGGTCGGCTGCCCCTGCGCCTCGTCCTCCTCAGGCGGCCACAGGTACGACATGTCCACACCGAGATGCTTCGCAACCGCCCATTGGTGCCGACGGAGTGGCTGCCGGCCGATGCTGATCCAGCGCTCCACCGTCTTGACATCCACTTGGCACGACGCCGCGAGGTCCTCGGGGGTGATCTGCCGCTGGAGCATCACCGTACGCAACCGCTCGTTCACCATCGCATCCTCGCAGGACGTCCTGGGACGCGGCAAGATCTTGCGGGACGCCAAGACGTCCCACAAGGCCACTTTTAACAGGTAGTTCACGCTGCCTACCCTGGTCCCGTGCAGCGAATTGTGTTGTGGGACGTGGACCACACCCTTGTAGAAAACTCCGGTGTGAGCAAGGAGATCTACGCCAGCGCCTTCAAGGCACTAGCTGGGCAGGAGGCCGAGTTGCCTGCTCCCACGGAGGGGCGTACGGACCGGGCGATCATGCGCGAGATGTTCATCCGGCACGGTCTGCCGGATCCTGACTGGGAGCGGGCGCAGCAGGCACTGGAGGAAGCCGGCCGCTGCAGCGAGGAAGATCTGCGACGGCGGGGTCATGCCCTGCCCGGTGTCGAGGACGCGTTGAAGGCACTCGCGGCGGACCCAACTATCTGTTCCTCGGTCCTCACCGGCAACATTTCGGCGAATGCCCACGTCAAGCTGCGTGCGTTCGGGCTTGATCGCCTGCTCGACATGGCTGTTGGCGGGTACGGCGAGGACAGCGACGATCGAGCGCGTCTCGTCGACGCCGCCCGTGCCCGTATCCATGCCGCCTACGGCATCCCTCTCCTCGCGCCGACCGTCCTGATCGGGGACACGCCCCGCGATGTGCGCGCCGCGCATGACGCCAAAGCACACTGCATCGCCGTCGCCTCCGGGATCCACTCGGTGGCAGAACTCCGTGCCGCCGGGGCCGACGTTGTCGTCCCTGATCTGACCGACACGGAGGGCTTGTTGACCCTCCTGCGGGAAGTCCTGACCTGAGTGGACAGCAGAGCTCCGGGACCAGAGATCGGTGGCCGGGTCAGGGGCGCAACGCGTAGCAGCGCAGCATGTCCAGATCTTCGCTGTGGACCGAGGACCAGGACGCGGTCAGCAATTCGGCGTGCTGCGGGCTGATCCCGATGGACTTCCGTTCGTCCGGGAGGCGTTCAGCGAGCGGGGTGACGACCCAGAAAGTCCCGCCGGGTGGGAGAAGGTATCGGATGCGGGCGAGGAAGGCCGCCTTGTCCTTGATGAAGGCGAACACCAAGCGGCAGGTGACGGCGGCGTAACCCGCCTCCGGCAACGCTCGGATGTCCTCGGTCTCGACGTCCAGCCGCTGAAAATGTGGACCGTCGGACCTGTCCTGCTCGGCCTGGGCGATCTCCAGCGCGGCGGAGGAACAGTCGATCGCTGTGGTGCGGTATCCCAGGTCACCATGCAGATACCGGGCAAGGACACCGTCGCCGCAGCCAACGTCGAGCGCGGGCCGGCCGTGGCCGGCGCCGAGGAACTGGCCGGTCAGCTGCTGCTCGTCGAGACTGAGGCGGCGGTAGCGGCGCCCTGATGTCCACAGCGGATCCCAGTACGTGGCCGGGTTGTTGATCGTCACGGGTTCGCGGGCTCCTCGGTAACAGTCAGGGAAGCGGGGGCGACCGTGCTCAAGTCCCACACGGGTGAGTTCCAGAGCACAAGGAACGGGATGACCAAGGCCGCGGTGATGAGCGTGAGGGTGAGGCGGAGCCCTATCCACGTGCCGAGGCCGCCAGCGGCGAAGGGGCGAAGACTGAAGGCGAGCCACGCTCCGGTTGCCTGGGCCCGTCCTTGGAGTTCGTCGGGGGCGAGTTTCTGGCGGACCGCCCTCTGGAGTCCGCCGTGGCACACCGCAGCGCCGGTTTGGATGACCATGCCGATGCCGATGGCGACATGCCCGCCAAGTCCGGGTCCGACGAGAACCAGAGGGATTTGGGCGAGTGGGTTGAGGGTGAGCGCTCCGAGCATCACCGGGCCTGGGCCCCAGTGTCGTTCCAGGGGCTGCCAGACGAGGGCGCCGAGGATGCCGCCGGCACCGCCGGCGCCCATGACGATGCCGAGGGCGGTCGGGCTCCAGTCCAGCTCGCGCAGCAGGTTCGTTTCCGCAGAGACCGTGTCCCTCGCAGGTCGTGTCGCTTTGGGCCGGGGCTGAGTCTCTGGTGCGTGTCGCGCTGCGACGGGCCGCCGTGTCCGATTCCCCGCGGCAGGCGGGACGGACAAACAGCGGAGGAGCTGCGACTACAGATGGACTGACGCCTCCAAGATCAACTAGTCCTTGTACCGCCGGAGTGGATCACCAAACCGACCGCCGCCGAATACGAGTAACCCCGCACGCGACGCCCACCATCTACATGCGGAAGCCTCTCAGTACAAATCCACAACGGGTGGGGTATTCAGGAAGTCCCAATACCCGACCCCACCGTTTAATGCCCGTCAGAAATGCGCCGGACAGACATTCCTGCCCACCGCCGAGCTGCGGGTCGCTGGCACCCATGCCACTTCTCCCGCGACGACCTCCACCTGTTCAACCGCACAGCTTGGCATTGGTGTCGGTCGTTCAGCCGTCTCTCACACCGGCAAGAGGAGCACAGTTCAGAGCAATCGGGCGTGGATGAGATCTGGCAGGCAGCCCGCGTCGAGCGCGCTCTCCAGATCAGCGAGCACTTCTGGAGTGGGCGCGACCAGGTTCAGGTAGCCGGGATCATCGGGGGCGTGGCCGATGGCCCCCCATGAGCCCGTGGGGGCGGGGTCCTCGCCCAGATGGCCACTGAGTGCCGCTGCCGGCGTGGTGGGCAACTGCATAGGTCGACCGGTCAGGAAGCGCCAAATATCCTCCTGCACGGTTGTGAGATTCGGCAGGCGGCTGTGCTCCCCCTTCACGTATCGCGTCTCGCCAATCAAGTTGAGTCGTGCGGAGGCGAGCGGCACCCGGCCGTCGCCCTCGCGGTGGGGATCCCCCGCAGTGCGTTCGGTGACGCGCTCCATATGTTCCCAGCGGAACCCGAAGGGTTTGACGTATGCGAGTCGAAAGAGGGTGCGGTAGCCGGTCCCCGCGATGACCGCCATCCGATCGCGAAGGTCTTGGCCGAGGGATTGATGCCAGTTATGCAGGGCGCGATGGTGGTGGGCGGCGGCGTTCAGGGCGGTCTGTAGTCGCAGCTCCTCCGCTGTGGATAGACCGAGCCGCCATGCTGGCGCGCTGTACAGGTCGAAGTTCGCGCAGGGGTGCGGGTATTCGCCGACGTCCCGGGCGGTCCCGTCGGACGTTGAATCCTCCGGGTAGATGTCGGCAGGTGCGGGCAACAGACTCAGTACGCCCCACAGCGAACGGAAGGTGCTGCGGCTAAGGTATCGGCCGATCAGGACGAGGATGTCAAAGCCCCACAAGTGGTTCTTGAGATAGCCGCCGATGGCAGGTGAGCCGTAGTGCGGCGTGCCCAGAAAGACGATCTTGCCGATATGTCGCCACATCTCAGGGTGGCGCATCAGCGCGGTACGGACGACGAGCCCGCCCATGCTGTGGGCGACCAGATGGATCGGGTTGTGGCCGGGCCCCTGGTCGCGCTCGGCCAGCAGCTTCTCGTAGAGCCGGTCTGCGCTCGTCAGTAGCGGTTTGCGCCAGTCGTAAGGGAACGGCATGTGATGGATGCCGTCCCGCCGGAGAGCAGCGACGAGGAATCCCTCATATGAAATGTCGACAGCAACGGGCGTGATCCGGAATGAAGCATGGGTGTCGGCGAGCCCGTCGGGAGACAGACCCAGGTCGTCGATGCGCTTGCGAGACTGGCGAGAGCGAATGTCAAGCCACCAGATCCCGCCGATCCCCTCGCTTGCCAGGGCGCTCCCCATGACACCAGGGACGAACACCAGGTTCGTGGGGCCGTCAGCGGCCAGGTGCGGGCTGCCGGTAGTGGCCGCGAGTGCGCTCAGCTCGGAAAAGGCAGTTGGACCGAGCAGGCGCTGTAGCACCGGGGTGGCGTCCTGATCCCGTATCAGATCCAGACGTGCGCTGGTGTCCCCCGCCAGGAACCGTGTGGCGATGTCGATTTCGTACTGTGGGCCGGTCACGGGTGCATCCCTTGGTTGGCGATTGGCGGGAGCAGGGGGCGGGCTAGCGGAGCGCCGCCACCTCCTCAGAGCGAGCGACGTATATCCGATCGTCGTTCACATAGCTGTAGTACAGGCCGCCCAGACTGCGGTACTCGTCCCAGAAGAATTTCCGGGCTTGGGCAAAGGCTTCCCCCGCCGCCATCGTTCTGCCGCTTGAGTCGTGGAGATAGAGAAAGTGGAAGAAGGCGGTCGCGAACCGCGCGGCGAAGCCCGTCGGGACCTTGCACTCGGTGCCGATGTACGCCCGGCAGCCCCGCCGCAGGAACAGCGACTGCAACTGGTTGGTGAAGTTCGGGTCCGCTGCGGAGGTGGCACAGGCGTTGATGAACACCAGCGGCTGGTCCACTAGGTCCGCTCTTCCCATGTCCATGAGCTCCAGGACATCCTCGGTCCTGTTGGTGCTGCCGAACCGCAGGACCGGCGCGGCGCCTGAGCCGGTCGAGCACTGACAGAAGAGGTAGATCAGGGAAACCGGACGTGGTTCGGGTGAGCTTAGGAAGGCGGAGAGCTCCTCTTTGCGCTGGGCAACTCCCGTAGGCAAGAAAAAAGGCGACCAGGAGTCAAGCTCGGATCGGTGCTTACGAGCCTCGTCCTCCGTCTCATCGCCTCCCCAATACAGCAGGTGAGCTCGTATTGCCTCAGGTGTCAGAGAGCGGTCGGCTTCACAGGTCTTGACCAGATCCGCCGTCCGCAAGCGCATGCCGAGAAAGCTCTGCGGGTCAACGGCGGTACCTGCGGCCGGGATTTCGCCGCGGTACAGCAGCGGCCAGGGGACGTGAGGGAGGGAGGGCCCGGCCGGAGACCGGATGATCCGCAGGTTGTCGCCCGGTCCAAGAGCATCCACTTTCGCCCGCAGTGTGCTGCTCGGCGGGAAAAGGGCGTCGAAGAGCTCGCTGCCGCTAAAGGCGAGTGCGCGCATCTCGTGGGTCAAGGCGCTCTGCTCCCCGACGGCCAGGGCTTGTCCGGTGGGCGTGCCAGTAACGGCAGTCCAGTCCTGCGTGGGCTCGAAGCGTTCCAGGCGCGCGGAGAGGTCCGCTGGGTCGATGGTGTTCTCCCGGTCGGAGTTGAACTCTCGTACCCGGTCCAGGGCTTCCCGTGCGGTGAGGATGTTCGGCAGGACGTCGGAACTGTCGGGATTCCACTCCGTGTCCCCCCAGGTGTGCTGTGCGGTGTCGCCCCGGCCGCGTTCCAGATCCCACCTGGCGTGTGGCCCCAGGACCAGTGTCAGGGTGGCGCCGGGCTCCTGCCATCGGTGCAGGGGCCGGAGTTGCGTGTGCGCGGCGGGCAAGATGCGCCTGGCTGTGACCGTCGTTGCCCTCCAGGGCCGGGCCTGGGGCGCGCGAGGGCGGCGACAGTTCGATGGTGAGGGCGCACGTATCGACGCGTTGCTGGGGTTGCCACGCGGGGGCGGCGCTTGAGCGACGGCGCTCCGCATTGGGCCGCCCGGTGATGGGGCGGAGCCCGTTGATTCTTCGGGTGCCGATCCGCCTCTGACGGGGCTGTCGGGCAGGGGCCGGTTATCAACGTTCAGCAGTTCGATGACCAGTTCACGGTAGACGTCGTCACCGATCAGGACCATCACGTCAATCCGGGCTGCGCCGGCCACCAACGGGGCAACTGTGAGCAGCCGCGGCTCGGATTCACCAGTTGCGGGGATAAGCAGTTCGAACTGCGCCATCCATTGGGTACGGTCGATGGCCTGAGTGGCGGAGACCGTAACGCGGTTCCCCTCGCCCTCGGCCACGTCCAGTGCCACGGTCGTGGACCAAACCAGCCAGGTGGTGTTCAGTCCGGCGGCCGGGATGTCCTCTGCTGGCAGCTTACGATCTCCGCTGGCGAGGTTCTCCGGGCGGTCCGCGCCGACCTGGAAGCAGCCCGTGTAGGTGTGCGCAACGTGCAGTGGGCCGTCACCATCTGCAGGAGCGTCCGTGACCCAGAAGTTGATAAGCTGCGCGTCGATTTCGGCTAGCTCCGCATCGCTCGGGCCGCCAGCCGAGCCTGGGTCTCCGCCGTCGGACCGGCCCTCGCCCTCTTCATCGGGCGGCCCGACTGCCGGGGGGTGGCTGCCCGGATCACGAGGGCCACCACCCTTTCCTCCCGAAATGAGCACCGACACGTCGGAACGCGCCTCGCGAAGGTCGTCGTCCCGACGGGCCGACGTCTCATCAGTCACCGACTCAGCGTGGACATCGCCCTCAGCGGCGGCCGGAACCTCGGCGACGACCTCGACCTCGGCGGCCGGAGCCTCGTCAGCCTTCTTCTCGCCCTCGAGCAGGTCGCGCTCCCACTCGGCGAGCGGCTCGGCGGCGGCCTTCTCGCCCTTGTCACCGATGGCGAGGCGGGAACGGGAGATGAGGCCCTCGGCGACCGCGTCGGCGATCACACGGGTGAGCAGGGCGACGGAGCGGATCGCGTCGTCGTTGCCCGGGATCTTGTAGTCGACCTCGTCGGGGTCGCAGTTGGTGTCGAGGATGGCGACGACCGGGATGTTGAGCTTCCGGGCCTCACCGACCGCGATGTGCTCCTTCTTGGTGTCCACGATCCAGACAGCGCTGGGAACGCGAGTCATGTCGCGGATACCGCCGAGGATCTTCTCCAGCTTGTCGTGCTCGCGTTGGAGGATCAGGAGTTCCTTCTTGGTCAGGCCGGAGCCGGCCACGTCCGAGAAGTCCAGCTCACCGAGTTCCTTGAGGCGCTGCAGGCGCTTGTGGACCGTCGAGAAGTTGGTCAGCATGCCGCCGAGCCACCGCTGGTTCACGTAGGGCATGCCCACGCGGGTGGCCTGCTCGGCGATGGCCTCCTGGGCCTGCTTCTTCGTGCCGACGAAGAGGACGCTGCCGCCGTGGGCAATGGTTTCCTTGACGAACTCGAAGGCGCGGTCGATGTACGACAGCGACTGGATTAGGTCGATGATGTAGATGCCGTTGCGCTCGGCGAAGATGAAGCGCTTCATCTTCGGGTTCCAGCGACGGGTCTGGTGACCGAAGTGGACGCCGCTTTCCAGCAGCTCCCGCATGGTGACGACGGCCATGCTCATGTGCTCCTTGGACAGGTACTCAGACGCCGGAGTGACATGCACTCCAAGCAGCGATCCCAACACCCCAGGGCCCGAGAATTCCCCTGACGCTGCCTCGCGGGAAGGTGTTGTTCTCCATTCCCTATCGCGTACCCCGAGGCGGACTACTGGCCGTCCGTCTTGGACCCACAGGCATTGACGCGGCCTTCGTGCAAGGCGAATGACCGTCGCTGACTCCTAGCACAGCGCACCAATTCTAATTCGCACCCACACCGATGCACTTTTCTTCAGGACAGCACAGAACCTCAGACGATGCATCCGCGGCCACCTGCCGACGCTGCAGGACGGGGACAGGCGCACCCCGGCGCTTCGGCGTCAGCACAGCACCACTCGTTCACGCCCCAGTGCATCGCGCGCTGCGCCGGGCGGACCATACGCCGGACACCCAGTTCGCTACATAGAGTGAGTGCAGCGCGAACTCCTCTCATAGGTGTGGCTGTGACGAACCCCCCGTGCGGTGTCTCGTCCCGTGTTGGGCTCCCGCTGGCGACCGGGGCCGCACGGGTCAGCGCGGCAGGAACCGTTCGACGCCTTCACCGTGCAGCAGCTGGGTGATGTTCTCCACGAGGCCGCCGAGGTCATCGGCCGGTCCGGTGGCTGCGACGCGGATCGCATCGCCGTGGGAGGGGTGGAAGACGGCAGCGTCGACTTTGATCCGGTGGGGTTTGTCGGTGTAGTAGGCGTGGACTGAGCAGGCGGTCTGGCAGTTGCCTTTGAGCTGGGCGAGGACGCCACGCTCGACGGCCAGCAGCCGGGCGGGGGCGGGGTCGTTGATGGCGTCGACGAGGTGGGCGGCGATGGTGTCGCCGCTTCGCTGCTCGACGACGAGCATGCCCGCACCGGTGGCCGGGGCCAGCACCAAGGCCGGGATGAGCTGTGTGGCACGGTCCGCCTGGGACACCCGGCACAGTCCGGCATAGGAGACCACGAGGGCGTCGAGCGGCTTGTCGCCTTCGCCGGCATCGAGACGGGCGAGGCGGGGGATCAGGTTGCCGCGCACCGGCTGGATGGTGAGGTGGGGGTAGCGGGTGCGGAGTTGGGCGATGCGGCGGGGCGCGCTGGTGCCGAGGATGCTTCCGGCGGGGAGGTCGTCCAGGGTGGCGGCGGGTTGGCCTGCCGGGAGGACGAGGGCGTCCCGGGCGTCTTCGCGGGGCAGGACGGCGCCGATGGTGGTGTCGGTTCCGCGCTCGTGGGGGCCGGGGAGGTCTTTGGCGCACGAGACGGTGACATCGACGCGTGCGGTGGCCAGCGCCCGGTCGAGCTCGCGTACCCCGGCGGCCTTGCCGCCGATCTCCGCGAGAGGTCCCTGGTGCAGGTCGCCGGCGGCTTTCATCGGGGTCACGTGGACGGCGACTTGGGGGAAGGCGTGTTCAAGTAGTCCGGCGACGTGGGCTGCTTGGACCAGGGCCAGGTCGGAGTCGCGGGTTCCGATGACGAGCTTGGGCGGGAGGTGGGTCACGGACGGATCCTGTGGTCGGGGAAGTGGGAGGTGAGGAGGGTGACGATCGTGGTGATGGCGAGGCCGGCCGCGATCACGCCGAGGCAGCCCAGCAGGTCGCGCAGCGTGCTCCACAGCGGGTCGGCGGCCCATTTGCTAGGCCGCCGCGCACCGGGCCGGGCGGTGCGCGGCGGGTGGTGGGTGTCAGTCGGGGGTGCTGGCGGCATGTGATTCGCCGTTGGCCGAGGGAGTCGGTAGCACCAGTGGCGCGGCGGTGCCGTACTGGTTGGCCTGCATGAGGTACATGCGCCGGTACTGGGAATCAGGCCGCGCCATGAGCTCCTGGTGGGAACCGCTCTCCACGAGGTGTCCCTCGTCCAGGACATAGATGATGTCGGCGTGCTGGACGCCGGCCATGCGGTGGCTGACCAGCACGACGGTCTTGCCTTCGTCGGCCAGGCGGCGGATGCGTTCGAAGGACTCGATCTCGGCCTCGGGGTCGAGGGCGGAGGTGGGCTCATCGGCGATGACGAGGCTCGCCTGCCGGTGCCGCAGCCGGGCTTGCCCGACCGTCTGCCACTGTCCCCCGGACAGTTCCTGGCCTCCGCGGAACTGCCGGGCCAGCAGGGTGCCCAGACCGCGGGGAAGAGTGTCGGCGAGCTTGTCGGCGCCCGAGTAGGCGGCAGCGCGGGCGATGTCGTCGTCCGCGCTGCGTTCCGGCTGACCGATCTGGATGTTGGTTCGCAGGGTGAAGGGCCAGCGCTGGAAGCCCTGATCGAGAGCGGCCACGTGCCGGAAGATGTCCACCCGGTCGGCCTCGACGAGATCGGTTTGCCCCCACAGGACGCGGCCGGCCGTGGGCCGGTGCAATCCGGCGAGGAGCTTCACCGCGGTGGACTTGCCGCTGCCGTTCGCGCCGACCAGGGCGATGACGGCCCCGCGCGGGAAGGTCAGGGTCACCTCCTGCAGAGCGGGAGTGTCGCGGTCGGGGTAGGTGAACGACACGTTCTCGAAGGTGACCTGGTCGGGAAAGTCGTTCACGGGCTGGCCGCCTGTGGGGATAGCCCGGCGTTCGGCTTCGTCACGGAAGTGGTCGAGGTCGCGGACGTAGAGGGACTCCTCGTGCAGCCGCAGGATGTTGTCGACGAGGGCGCCGAGGCTTGCTGAGCCGGTGCGGATCGCGAGCGCGGCCGTGGCCACGGTGGCGGCGTTCATGTGGCCGGTCAGCCACAGAGCGCCCAGGCCGGCAAACGTGGCCGCCGATGCGAGGCCAGCCATGGCCGCGGCGATCAGTTCGGTGACCGCGCGGCCGTCGGCGAGGCGGGTCTGTTCGGCCTCGGCGGTCTGGCCCATCTCGTGGAAGTGATCGAGCAGGAAGGGGCCAACCTGGTGAACGCGGATCTCAGTGGCAGATTCCCGGGCGGTGATGAGGTTGTTGACCAGGCGCTTGGCCCGCTCGTGCTCGATCCACTGCATCCGGGAGGCGTAACGACGCCGGGCCACATGCATGGCGCCCCAGCCACGCGGCAGCGCGATGAGCAGCAGCAGAGGCAGCAGTACGGGGCTGAGGACCGTGACCACGCCAGCCGCGGCGACGAGGGAGAACAATCCGTTCACCACGGCCACGCAGACACCGATCATGGTGCGGGATGACTGGGCGCCGAAGTACGCCGAGTCCAGGAGCGTGCGGAACTCGCCGTCTTCGATGGCCTCAAGTTCCGCGCGGGCGGCGCCCTCCAGGAACTGTTCGGTGGCAAGCCTCTCGACTTTCGGTTCCAGCCGCCCGGTGCCCGCCGTCGAAAGGCAAGCCAGGACGGTGCCGACCACGGCGATGATGCAGCCGACGATCAAGACTGGCAGTGCGGTGCGCAGCCGGGAGACGTTGTCTCCGTCCTCGAGCAGGGCTTGGATCACCTGGTTGGTGACCAGCAGCCCGGCGGCTTGGGTGATGCTCTGGCCCACCTCGGCGATCCCGATGGTCAACAGGGCACGGCGGTCCGCCTGCCAGGCCAGGCGCAGGGTGCTGCCCACCAGCGCCGGCACCATCCGGGCGGCCTGCCCGAATTTGGTGTCCAATCG
Source organism: Streptomyces sp. SAS_272 (assembly GCF_052543235.1). Lineage (NCBI taxonomy): Bacteria > Bacillati > Actinomycetota > Actinomycetes > Kitasatosporales > Streptomycetaceae > Streptomyces > Streptomyces sp. SAS_272. Next base: position 37,116 of record NZ_JBMNDR010000009.1, read on the forward strand.
CGCGTACTCGTGGCGCACCCATCCGAAGTCGTAGCGCAGCGCCCCGCCGAAGAGCACGACCTCGGACTCGGAGACGGTCTGTTCCGTCTTCCAGACCCGTTTCAGGAGCCGTTTCATCGCGCCGCCGATACGGCCGAGCTGGACAGGACGTGGGACTTGCCGTCGATCAGAACGGCCGGCACACGGGCAAGGAGTGCGGCGTGCGCCGCCTGGATACGGCGGGCAAGTCGGTGCGGCAGCCGCGCGAGGGCCTCCTCGATGGGGAGGAACTCGGCGGCGCCGATCTCCCCGTCCGCGAAGCGCAGGGACTGTGTCTGCTGGTCGGTGAGGGGACCCACGTGGAACACCGTCACGACCATGGCCCGCCCATATCGGGCAGCGGGGACCTGGTCCAGGACGAGGAACTGGCCGATCGGCACTCCGGTGAGGTCGAGTTCCTCGGCCAGTTCACGTTCCAGGCCCTCGATCTGCGTTTCGTCTGCCTGGACCATGCCGCCGGGCATGTCGAAGCCGTCCTTGTAGGTCGGGTCGACCACGAGAATCCGGCCGTCGGCATCGGTGATCAGGGCAGTGCAGGAGGCCATGGGCGCCTCGACCTGGGCCCAGTACGCCCGTTGCTCGTCGGTGACCACACGGTCAGGGCTGCCAACAGTCTGTTCGGTGGTGTCAGGTTCGCCGGACATGAAAGTCCTCCTCCAGGGCCAGAAAGGCGGGTGCAGGGCATCGCACCGGCAGGACTCCGGCACGAAGGTGGCGCGTCACGTGCGGACGTCAGGGCAGGAGGGCCGCCATGCCCGTGTGGGGGATCTCGATCGCGGCCTGCGGCGGGCTCAGCGGAATTCCCCAGCGGGCTGCCGCCGTTCGGGCCGCGTACTCGGCCTGTTCGACTCCGGCGCGTCCGAGGCCGAGCAGCTCGCTCGCCTGCGCCGGGCTGACCAGCAGCCGACTGTAGGTGATGCCGGTCGCGACATCCGGTGCCGTCGGCCCCAGGGAGTCGATGCGTGCGATGTACCGTGCCCGGGCGTTCGCCCCGGTGCCTGGGCCGTAGACCGCACCGTCCGGATCGAGGAGGTAGCCGAGGTAGGTGGCATCGTGCAGGCGCAGAGCCGCCTCTTCGGCGGCTTCACGCAGTGCTGCCGCCTTCGGCCCGTCGTCGTCCGTTTCGACCGTTCCGCCTGGCAAGACGACATGGCCGTCGCGCGGATCCACGAGGACGACGACCCGGCCGAGCGGGTCGAAGGCCCACACCCACGCTTGTTTCACGGGAAGGCCGGCAGCGGGCTCCATGGCCGGGTGCCAGGCGATGTCCTGGTAGCCGATCGCAATGCGCGGGACGACGTCCAATCGCTGCAGTGCCTGTCCGAGCCCGATGGTCTCACCGTCCTCCAGCACGGAGGGTCCGGCACGGTCGATCCGGGCACGCAAGGCAGCGAGCATGCGTCGCCTCTCGATCGGGCGCATCCGGCGTGCGGCCTGCGTCGGCGGAAGGAAGTGGAACGAGGTGATCTCGTTCTCGGGCAAGCGAATCCGGGCGATGTCGCTCTCCTCCAGGACGTCACCGTCCCAAATGGAGACCGTTTCACCAGGAAAGCCATATACCGTTGCGTACTCCGGATTGGCTTTGCTGACCCAGTCGACTGCCAACAGTTGGTGTACGCGGACGGACAGCCCAAGCTCCTCGGTCACCTCTCGCACCGCCGCGTCCGAGGGCAGCTCCGGCTGGTCCACACCTCCGCCGGGCAACAGGAGCTTGCCCGGCCGGTACGCCGGATCGAGGACCAGGACTTTGCCCTCCGTATCGGTGAACAGCACCGCGGCGCCGCCCCAGAAGGCCGCGCGTGAGCGCGCATAGTCCTGCGGCGCCATCAGTCCTGCAGGTTCGCGCCCGTCGTCAGCAGGCATCGGGCCACCCCACCGTGCTCGCGCTCTGACCCCGCTGAATGCAGACCAGGGCTTGGCGTGTGTAACGCACCAGCTTCTCCGGCAGAGCCGAGAGCGACCACCATCGCAGCTCCGCACACTTGTCCGGTTCCGCGACGTACGGCCGCCCGGCGTACTGCGTGGCAGTGAAGAATATTTGGAGACGGCTCTCGCGAGTCTTGGGGTTGTGGTCATGGACGGTGTGCGCGAGCACCAGGTCTTCCTCGGCGAGGGCGATGCCCAGTTCCTCGCGAGCCTCACGGACCATGCCCGCGAGGAAGGATTCGCCCTCTTCGAGATGGCCCGCGGGGACGTGCCACCAGCCGTCGCACCAGGCGGTGCCAGCACGGAGGCCGAGCAGCACCCGGTCCTCCTGGACCAACACCAAGTGAAGCCCGATCACGGAGCGATACGGCAACGGATTCTCCGTGCCGGCATGTCGCAACGGGCGGAGGAGGGCTGACAGTGCCGGAAGCGAAGAGGCGGCTTCCCAGAGGCGGGACCGCTGAAGAGCATGCGCCTCCGTCGCGAGCCAGAGCGCCGGTTTGGTGGGCGCAGGAACGGAGAGGGTTCCGTCGCGCGGGCGAAGCGCAGAAGCGGACGCAAACGGCATTACAGAGCCTCCCGGGGCATGAAGAATCCACTCCACCTGCCGCCTGTGACCGCAGCGACCCGGGTGCCCGTTGCCGGACTCCGATGAGTCTATCTAGCCTGCGCAGTAAGGGCGTTGGGCGAGGCCGTGTTGTCGCAGCTTCCACTCGTTGTAGTAGTTCTTCGGAGTCTTCGGCGCGTCCTATCCAACCAGCAAGAGCTGCCACGGCTGCAGTTCTGGCCAGGCGTGCGTTCCCTGCTGTCCGAAACAAGCTGCTCCTCAACGCCGTCCAGCACACCAACGTCTTGGTCCCTTCCAGGTCTTGCCTGGCCCTCGCCTCCGGTACCGCAGCTCGCCGCGTTGCAGAGGCCCCTAGGTACGCCCAGTGATCGGGAGGGTGTGCTTCCGGAGAACCACCACCCACGACCGGTTGAGCAACGACGTCCGTGCGCGGTCCCGCTGTTCGGCAGCTGCGCCCCGGTCGTTGTCAGTGCCCGGGCGGAGAATCAGCGGATGGCCCTCGAACTGACGGCGGCCGGCGAGTCCGAGATCCTCGCCGCCGCCTTACGCGCGTACCTGTCCGAGACCCGATTCGCCTTCACCGGTCTGACGGGAAAGGAGGCAACCCTATGCATCACCCGCGCAGTGGCAGGGTGGGCAAAGGCGTCAGGCTGGCGGAGCAGATGGGAAGCGCCAATGCGCTACATCGACCCGCCTCGCCAGATGAACGGGGGCTGCCGCATCTACTGGTCGCCGCCCTGGTCCGCCTACCTGGATCTCCGCCTGGTTCGCAAGGAGGCCCCTCCGGTCGCCGTGGAGATCGACCGCGAGGACGACAGCACCGCCGTGGACAAGCTCCGCGACGAGGCCCTCCGGGGGCGCCCCGCACTGTGGATCCGCTGGCACGGTGCCCTGCGTGCCGAGCTCCCTGCCGGTGTCGCCCGCCTGCACCTACCGACGCGGTCCAGCCGCTCTCCCGTCCGGTACTCGCTGACTCCCGTCACCAGCGCAGCGGCGATCGCCCTCGGCGAGGCCGTCACCCCCGCGGACCGAGCGGACGCCCTGCACCGGGACCAGCAGCGGATAGCGGAGGAGAAGCATTCTGCCGCCCTCCCCCGGGACCTCGGTCCCATTCGGTGCTAGGGGGTTTCAGCACAATGATCCGAAAATTACGACCACAGTGCGCGTAGAGGAAAGCGCCGACGCGGGGCTCGACACGGCGACTTAATTGCACAGAACGTCGACCTGGTGGCGCCACAGCGTGCTCTGACCTTCCGCATACGCGACAGTTCCCCGAGCAACGCCTCCGGGCATGGCCAGCGCGGGAAGTCACAGGGTAGGGATCGGTTCTTCCAAAGTGACCAAGGAGATCAAGCGATGCAGGCGTATCCGTCCTAGTAGCGGGCCTGGTTCCAGTGCCGACAAAAGGCCGTACCCGGGTGGGGTTGCGGCAGTAGGTTGTGCCGATGGCCGAATCCCTGCCGCCCGGTGGCGCCGTGCTCGATGTGGACGAAGTGGAGGCCCGTTGGGCGGATGCCTGGCGTCCGGAACAAGTCGCTGAGCGGTTGGACGGGGTCGGCGCGCCCTGGTGCATCGCGGCAGGGTGGGCGCTGGATCTGTTTCGCGGAGAACAGTCTCGGCCGCACGGCGATCTGGAGATCGCGGTGCCCGCGGCCAGGTTCCCGGAGATTCGGCACCGCTTCCCCGAGTACGTGTTTGACCCGGTGGGTTCCGGGCGGGTCTGGTCAGGGGCGGGAGCCGAGGCGCTGGCGGCCACGCACCAGACCTGGCTGCGGGATCCAGCGAGCGGCCAGTTCCTGTTCGACGTCTTCCGCGAGCCGCACGAAGGCGAGACGTGGCTCTTCCGGCGGGACGAGAGGCTGCGGCTGCCGTACGACGCGATCATTGAGCGAACGGCGGACGGAGTCCCGTACCTGATACCGGAGTTGGTGCTGCTGTTCAAAGCCAAGGCGACACGCCCCAAGGATCAGGCGGACTTCGCCGGAGTGCTGCCGCTGCTGGGACGGGCGCGGCGGGATGTCCTCAGTGGGTGGCTGACGCTCGTACATCCCGGGCATCCGTGGCTGGAGGAACTGGCGCGGTGAGTGGCGCGGGCCGCACCAGTGGATGGCCAAGGACCATCCCGCCTGCGAGGACTGGCTGACAGAGCACGTCCTGAAAGGAGGTCGCCCGTGCTCACCACTCGCGCACGTTCTCCGAGCTCGGTGCCGCGGTGGCACGAGGCGCCTTCTCGCTAGCGGCCAGCGAGGAAGCAGCGAAGCACTTGGTAGAGAGTGTCGGAGGTCGTCGCTCGATGCACGCCCGGCGTCACATCGGGCAGCGGCTGGGAGCCGACGAGTGCGGTACGGGTTCCGACCCTGTGGCCGGCGTTGATGTCGCAGGAGGAGTCGCCAATCATCCAAGATGCGGAGAGGTCGAGATCGAGCTCGTGGGCGGCTTGGTGGAGCATGCCGGGGGCGGGCTTCCGGCATGAGCAGACCCTGCGGTATCGGGGCACCGTGCCGTCCGGATGGTGGGGGCAGGCGTAGATGCCGTCGAGCCGGACCCCGTGTCGGGCGAGGAGAGCGCGGAGTCGGTGGTGCATCGCGTCCAACGCTGCCGTGTCTAACAGCCCCCGCGCCAGCCCGCTCTGGTTCGTGACGACAACCAGGGCGAAGCCAGCGTGCTGGAGGGCGCGCAATGGCAAGCCGATATCCGGCTGTAGGACCAGCTCGTCGGGGTGGGAGGGATAGTGGCGCGGCTCGGTGAGGGTGCCGTCGCGGTCGAGGAACACCGCCCGTCGGCGCGGCCGACCAGCGCCTGTTGTCGGGGCGGACGGCGCCGGTTCATTCTGTCTCACTGCTGCGGAAGGTCTCGAATAACTCGGCGGCGCGGGCTTCGATGGATTCGATTGAGATGGTCGGCCGGTTGGGCAGGGCCTTGTCGAGAGCGGTCATGTCAGCGCAGGTGAAGTACTGGTAAGCGGCCGTGCCCGGGTTCGGTACCAGCTCGGCGAGCAGGGGTCGGCCGGTGGCCTCACGGTGCAAGCGGGCGCACCACTGCGCCACGTCTGCGAAGGACGTCGCGTAACCGCCACCGAAGTTGTAGGCCCCAGCCGGCACCGGCGGCTGCTCGGCGAGCTGGACGATTGTGGCGGTGACTGTCTCGACGGGGATGTAATCGCGGGCGGCGGTCAGGGAGTCGTCGAAGACGCGGATCTGTCCAGTGCGGGCGGCTTGGCGCAGGAGTTGGGACAGGATCGAGGCCATCGGGCCCTTATCGGCTTCATCGGGGCCGAAGACGTTGGTATAGCGCAGGCCCACCCAGTCGAGGCCGGTGACGTGGCGGGCGCGCATTTGCTGGTCGAGGGCGAGCTTGGAAGCGGCGTACGGGTTGAGCGGCCCGGAGCAGCGGGAGAGGTCAGAGTCCGCGTCCTCGGCGATCGGTGTGCGGTGGTGGAGGGTGCCGTAGACGGAGTGCGAGGAGGCGTAGATCAGGCGGGCGACGCCGGAGCGGCAAGCGTCGGCCAGCCGGAGCGGGCCGAGGGTGTTGGTCTCGTCCAGCTCAGGTCCGTGCGGAGCGCGGGTGTCGCTGATGCCGGCCTGGTGCACAACGGTGGCGTAGCGGCCCGCCGAGATCTCGCCGAGGAGAGCCGGGCAGGCGAAGTCGCCGCGCTGCCAGCGGGCCTTGCGGGCAAGGTGGTCGGGGGCTGGGCGCAAGTCGATGGCGGTGACCTGGTGTCCAGCGAGGTGGAAGGCGTCCACTGTGTGTCGGCCGATGAACCCGGCAGCCCCGGTGACCAATACGTTGCCTCCGGGGATCATCGGGCACCTGCCTGTTGGGTGAGCTGGTCGATGCGGTTGGTGGTGGAGTGACCGTCCAGGTAGGGCACCACGACGACCTCGCCGCCCCAGCTCTCCACGAGGTCGGCTTCGGTGATCCGCTGGCCCGCATAGTCGCCGCCCTTGACCCAAATGTCGGGGCGGAGCTCGGCCAGCACCTTCTCGGGGGTGTCCTCGCCGAAGACGAGCACGCCGTCCACGCAGTCCAGTGCCTCCAGCAGCGCGGCGCGCTCGCGTTCACCGACGACCGGGCGGTCATGCCCCTTGAGCCGGCGGACGGAGTCGTCGCTGTTGATACACACCACCAGGACGTCTCCCAGGCGGCGAGCCTGGTGCAGGAGGGAGAGGTGTCCGGCGTGCAGCAGGTCGAAACAGCCGCCTGCTCCCACGACTTTCCCGCCGCGCGCTCGTACCCGCGCGGCCAGCTCCAGGGGCGCCGACGGGCCATCGGACTGCGGGACGTACAGGCTGGCGGGGCCGCCTGCTTGGACGTAGCTGGTCGCAGCCTCGACGGCCGCGGCCACGGCGTGTGACGGCAGCCGTCCGGCACCGAGCATCACGGCTGCGGTGACCGCCAGCTGGTCACCGGCCCCACAGGTGTCCCCAGCGGCCGGGCGGCCCGGGACGACCAGGGGGTGGGAGTCGGGGCCTGCAATCAGGACCGCGCCGTTGCGCCCCTGAGTGACGGCGACCTGCTTGACCGGCCACGCGGCCAGAAGCCGCACGCCCCGCCCGACGTCGTCGCCGAGCTCCCGCGGCCCACTGTCCCCCGTCAGGGCCTGGGCTTCGTCCGCATTCGGGACGGCCAGGGCCGTCCCCAGGACCGGCTCGGCCCCCTTGGGGTGCGGGTCCCACACCAGCGGGCAGCGGCGGGCCGCGTCGGTGAGGGCCTGGCGGAGTTCGTCGTGTGCGCCGATGCCACGCCCGTAGTCACACACCAGCACGGCCGCAGCCTCGTCCAGCCGGGCGCGGGCGATGTCCGCAAGCGGGCCGAGCCGCAGCGGGGTGGTGGCCGTGTCGAAGCGGAGCAGGGTGCGATCGGCGACGCGGATACGGGTCTTGACCGGGGTGGTGCCAGCGGCGGCCAGGTCGACGACCTCAACGCCTGCTTGGTCGAGCAGAGTGCGAACCCGGGCCCCAGCGGTGTCTTGTCCAAGACCGCACACCAGGGTGACGCGCCAGCCCGGCTCCCGGGCGGCCAGGACGGCGGCCAGTCCGGCGCCGCCCGGACGGTCGATGGCCTGCGTGTCGGCGATGACCGGTACAGGGGCCTCTGGTGAGAGGCGGTCGGCCGTGCCGGTGATGTCGCGGTCCAGCAGCACGTCACCAACCACCACGAGCCGGCGCATGCCGCCCAGCTGTTCATCGTTGGACGCGGCTGGCCCGACGAGGTGAGCGTCGATGGCTGCGCAAAGAAGGTGCACGGCCACCAGGTGGCACTCCTGGACAGTGGCGGTCTGCTCGGCGTCCACGCACACCGCCTGGTCGCTGGCCTCGGCAAGCGGGTTCGGTGCGGGGCCGGTCAGCGCCCAGACGGTGAGGCCGAGTTCCCGGCCCGCCTGGGCTGCGGCGAGCACGTTGGGGCTGGCGCCGGAGGTGGAGATCAGGAGTAGGACGTCGCCGGGGCGACCGTGTGCGCGGACCTGCCGGGCGAAGACCTCCTGGGCGCCGTAGTCGTTGGCGATGGCGGTCACCGAAGAGGAATCTGCGTGCAGCGCGATGGCGGACATGGGCACCCGCTCGGCGCGGAAGCGGCCGACGAGTTCGGAGGTGAGGTGCTGGGCCTCGGCCGCCGAGCCGCCGTTGCCCGCGACGAGCAGTCGCCCGCCCGCGGGCAGTCGTCCGGCGAGGAGGCTGCCCCATGCCTGGAGGCGGGCGACATCAAGCAGGGGTAACGCAACGGCGAGCGCCTGTATGTGCGCGCGGCCCAGCTGGGGCACGATCAACTCCCTCGAAGGACAAAGTAGACAGCGTCGGGGCGGTTGCCGGGGTGCTGGCGCTCGCCGACCAGCGCCGGCACCCTGAGTGCTTAGGACGCGGCGGGCCGGTAGCGGGCAAACAGCGGGCCGTACGCGGTCAGTGCGCGGTCGCGCTCCAAGAGCGGATAGTCCAGGAGCTTGTCGACGATGCGATGTTCGGCGAGGAGGCGCTCGGCGTGCTGGAGCAGCACGGTGTCGCCGAGTTCGGTGAGGTGGACGCCGTCGCTCCACACGCCGCCTGCCTGATCGTCGGCGGGCAGGTGACGGGCGACAGCGGTGAACGGGGTCCACACGTCCAGGAACAGTGCGCCGTGAGCGGCGGCGGCCTTGCGGGCAGCCTCGTTGTAGCGGGCGAGTTCGGTGTTCATGGCGGCAACGGTCCCGGGGTCCTCGATCGGGCCGAAGGGGGTCTCGCTGATGACGACGATCTGCCGGGAGTAGCCGGTCAGCTGTTCCAGCATGGTGGTGATGTGCCGGGTGTACTCATCGAGGTCGACCGCCTCGGACAGCCGGTTCTGGAAACGACGCCAGACATCGTTGATGCCGCAGCCGAGGAACACGAGGTCGTAGTCGGTGCCGGTGGTCGCCCTGTCAGCTTCCACGAGGGAGGCGATGTCCCGGCTCGTGGCACCTCCCTCGCCGTGATTGCGGATGTCGAAGCCGATGTGGGCGTGGGCGGCGCGCAGGGAGAGCGTGAGGCGGTGCACCCAGCCGCGCTGATGCCAGCCCTCGACGGTGACCTTGGAGCCGACCTCGGGCAGGTTGGCCTGGGTGGTCATCTGCGCGTTGAACGCTTCGAGGTGTTCCATGATGCTCGTCCCGAAGAACCCCACGGTCAGGGTGCGCCGGTCCTCGCTCGCGACGGGGGCGCCGTCGAAGTGGCGGCGCACTGCGGCCGGGACGCCGGCGGCGACCGTGTCGGGGGCGATGCTGTGTGCGACGACCGCGTTGGCCCCGACCAGGACGTTCGCCCCGATGCGGACGCCGCCGGTGACTGTGACCTTGTTCGACAGGGTTGCGCCCGGCTCGATGATGATCGGCGCGGCCTCGAATCCGGACGCCCACGGCACGAGTTGCCCGGTGGGCACGTTCGCGGCGGTGCGTACGCGGTGGTTGTGGTCGTGGAGGTCGACCATGTTTGACAGGGCCGCGCCGTCGCCGAGGCTGATGCCGGCCATGGCGGAGATGAAGGTGTGCTCCCCGATGGCGACGTCGTTGCCGATGGTGACGGTGGCGCCGCGGTGGACCTGGATGGTGGACCCGCGCCGGATGCAGACCCGGTCGCCGATTGTCAGGTGGGCGCCGGTATCGAGCTCGATCACGAGGTCGTCGGGCAGGTCGCAGTCCTCGCCGAGGGTGAGCGCCGTGCCGTGCTGGGCGCGCAGCCGGTCGGCTGCCGGCAGTTCGGAAGGGGCAGGGGTGGTGCTGGTCATCGCGAATCGGTCCTGTTCGCTTGATGCGGATGATGGCCACGGGGCCGGCCCTCAACCTACCGGCCGTGAACGGGTGGTGTCGGACAGTCAGTTCGGCTGCTCCTTGAGTACGAGGAACGGGCCGATGGCGAGTGCGTCCAGGGGGCTGGCCGCGAAGGTGGCGACTGCGTCGCGGGGGGTGCACACGATCGGTTCGGCCTCGTGGTTGAACGAGGTGTTCAGCAGCGCGGGCGGCCGGCCGGTCTGCTCGGCGAACGAGGCGAGGAGGCGCGCGTACGGGGCGGCGTCATCCCGGGCGACCGTCTGCGGGCGCAGCGTTCCGTCGGTGTGGACGGCGGCCGGGATCACCTGGTGCGCGGCCCCGGTCGCCTGCCGGGCGACGATCATGAACGGGTGAGGGGCGCTCGTACCGATCAGGTCGGCCGCAGCCTCCTGAAGGAGGACCGGGGCAAGGGGCCGCCACCGCTCCCGGTGCTTGATGCGGTCGTTTATGTGGTCGCGGGTCCGGGTGTGGTGGGCATCGGCGAGGATACTGCGCCGGCCGAGCGCGCGGGGCCCGGCCTCCATGCGCCCCTGGAACCAGCCGATGGTGCGCCCGAGCGCCAGGTGCCCGGCCACCACGGTCGGCAGGTCGTCGCCGTGGTCGCGAAAGGCCAGGCCGTAGTCGTTGAGGGTCGCGCGGATAGTAGCTGGGTCGAAGGCGGGGCCGAGGGCGGCGGTGGTCATCGCCTCACCGGGCAGCGTCAGGTCGCCGCGCCGCACCGCGACCTCAAGGGCGGCGCCGAGGGCGCACCCGGCGTCCCCGGCGGCTGGCTGGACGAACAGCTCATCTACGCCGCGCAGGGCGGCAAGGCGGCCGTTGGCGGAGCAGTTCAGGCCGACCCCGCCCGCGACACACAGACGCCGGGACCCGGTGAGCGTGAGGACTTCGCGGGCCAGCTCGGCCAGGCACTGCTCCAGCAGGTGCTGCGCCGAGGCGGCAAGGTCGGCGTGCTCGGGCCCAAAGCCCGTGTCGGGCACGACGCGTCCCCCGCTGTAGGTGCGGGCGCGACGGTGGGGCGGGATGCCGAGGCCGGCGTACGCGGCGGCGTACGCGGCCTTCAGACGCCGGTAGTAGCGCAGGTCGGTGTACTGGTCCTCGACCGGTTCGTCGGGGCGGATCCCGTAGCGGGACAGGTCCAGGTGGTAGCCCCCGGCCTGGGGCGTGAGGAAGTCCAGCTGGTAGCGGTTCGGGTTGCCGTAGCCGGCCAGGCCCATGAGCTTGCCGGAGCTGGTCCAGTCCCCGAGCCCGAGGTGTTCGGCGACCGTCTCGTAGAACCAGCCCAGGGACTGGGAGAAGGGGAACTGGCGCAGGACCTTCAGCCCGCTGGTAGTGCCGTGGGCGAGGGTGGCGGAAATGCCGTCGCCGGAACCGTCGACCACCAGGACGGCGGCCTCGTCGAACCCGGCAGGGTGGAACGCCGAGGCAGCGTGCGCGAGATGGTGCTCGATCACGGTGACCTGCCGGGGCCGGTGATGGCCGAACAGGCTGGGGTCGAGGAGTTCGGCGATCAGCTCCATGTCCGTACACGTGTCGCTCGGCTCGGGCCAGGCGGGGTTGAACGCGATGGCGATCTCGTCGACCTGGTCGAGGGTGATGCCGACCTCGGACAGGCAGTACGCCGCGGCCACCGCGCAGGAGCGGGAGTCCTTGTGGTGCTTGCGGCGGGAGAACCGCTCTTCCTCGGCGAAGGCCACGATGCGGCCGTCGATGACCAGACAGGCGGAGGCATCGTGGTAGTACGGGCCGCCCAGTCCCAGCACGGTTCCCAACGTGTGCTCCTTCTCGCAGTCGCCCAACACCCCACGGCGCGGGGCGGGTTCAGACAGTGGTCAGGTCAGGTGGTCGAGGGTGGCCTTGAGGACGGCCGGAACGTCGATGGTGTCCATGCAGCCGCCGACCCCGCCGCAGGCAACCTGGTGGGCGCACGGCGAGCACGCCAGCATCGAGCGCAGCGCGGTCACGTTCGTCACGTGCTTGGGGATGACCTCGGCACCGTTGCTCGGCCCGAGCAGCAGCACGGCCGGCCTCTTGTGTGCGAGCGCGAGATGGAAGCCGAAGGAGTCCCCGGTCACCACCGCGTCGACCAGGCCCGGCAGCGCGGCGGCCTCCTCCAGGCTGAGCGGCGCGTACGCCACCCGGGACTCGTCGGCACCCCGCAGCCGCAGGTGCCGCACCAGGGCCTCGCACGCGTCGCGGTCGCTCGGGCCGCCGAGGACGGCTAGCTGCGCCCCGTGGTCGACGAGGGCGTCGCCGAGCTCGGCCCAGTGCCGCGCCGGCCACAGCTTCGTCGGCAGCGACCCACCCAGATTCAGGCACACCCTGGGACCGGTCCGCTCCCCGAGAAGCCCGGCCGCGCGCCGCCGGGCGGCCTCCGGCACTTCCAGGACGTACGGCTCGCCCGCATACGTGTAGCCGGCGACGGCGAAGTACAGCTCCGTCCACGTCTGCTGGTTGCCGATCGTGCGGTAGTCGTTCCAGGTGTTCTGCCGGAAGAACTGCATCGCCGCCGCGCCCATCGGATACAGGACGTGGTCGGGGCCGCCGAAGGCGAGCCCCGCCTTGTGCCCGGCGTCGATGCGGTCGACCAGCGCCGCCGCGGACGGAGTCCGCTCGAAGGAGTACACCGCGTCGAAACGGCGCGACGGCAGCTGGGCGGCGGCCTCCCAGTCGTGGACGAGGACTTCGTCCACGTACGGGTTCATCCGCAGGATCGGCGCGCACGCCTCGTCCACCAGCCAGGTGATGTGCGCGCCGGGCTTCTCGGCGCGAATCCGCGCGGGAAGGGGGGAGGCGATCAGCATGTCCCCCAGCAGGCCGAGCATCACGATCAGGACCCGGTGATCGACGGGGTCGTGATGCGGGCAGCCGTGGCACGGGCGCCAGTGGCGGCAGGGTCTCCCGCCGGCGAAGTGCCGGCAGTCCGAGTGGATCTCGAACGTGTCCACGGTGTGCACGGGGCCAAGGAAGGCGCCCCGGACAGGGAGTTGCTCCGGACTCACACAGCACCCCCGGCTCCGACGGCCGAAAGAGCAACGCGCAGGACCTGCTCGTCGGCCCCGTCGCCCTGGTGCGCCTCCACCAGGGCGCGCGTGCGCGCCGCCACGGCGGCCGGGTCGCGGCCGTCGCGCAGCACGGCGGTGAAGATGTCGGTGAGCTCGTCGATCCCCGCCGCGTCCATCCCGGCCCAGGACACCTCCTGCAGGCCCAGGCGCAGCCCCGCCGGGGCGGTGATGTGCGGCAACGGGATCGCGTTGACGACGATCCCCGCCTCGAACAGCCGACGGGAGGCTTCCTCGGCGGCCAGCAGCGAGGCGATGTCGATCCACAGCTGATGGCAGTCGGTGAACCCGCCCTTCTCCCCGCACACCGTGAACCCGCGCTCGGCCAACCCTGCTCCCATACGGCGGGCATTGGCGACGGTGGCCGCCGCGTACGCGGCGCCGCAGGCGTCCATCTCGGCGGCGGCTACGGCCAGGGCAACGACGTCGGCCGGATGGTGATGGGAGACGAAGTGCGAGGCGTGCTCATCTAGCCGGGCCGCGAGCTGGGCGTCGTTGGTGGCCAGCAGTCCCTTGTGCGGGCCCGGGTAGGTCTTGTGGGTGGAGCCGCCGAGGCTGTCCGCGCCCTCCGCGAGCGGGTTCTGCCACGCCCCGCCCGCGATCAAGCCCAGCGTGTGGGAGGCGTCGTAGTGGATCAACGTGTCGGGGCCGACCACCTCGCGCAGCCCGGACAAGTCCACGGGGAACAGGCACATGAACGCGTCCAGGTACACCAGTTCCGGACGCGGCTGGCCGCCCAGCAGACGGGCGAGGGCGTCTAGGTCGAGGGTGGACGTGGCCGGGTCGACCGGCAGATCTTCCATCTGCAGGCCCAGCCGGGTACCGATGAAGCGGGTCGAGCCGTGCCCGCCGTCGCGCTCCACCAGATTGAACGCCCTCGCCCCGGGGCAGGCCAGCGCGGAGAGCGCCACCGTCAGCGCCGAAACCCCCGACACCGGCTTGAGGTTCACGTGGCGTGCGCCCAGCTGCGCGCCGATCCGCACGGCCGCGGCACGCTCGATATCGACCAGATCCTGCCGTCCCGGCCACGCCCAGTTCTCGCCTCCGCCGTCGGGGCCGGGAAAGGCGTACCGCACGGCGGCCTCCGTCAGGTGCGGCACGCGGGCTGCCAGCGACAGCCCATTCTCGCTCGGCACAAGATGCAGCCGGTGCCGGGCAGCGTCGTGGTGGGCTGCCGCCTGCCGCAAGGCGGTAAGCGCGTCGGGCGGGGTGCGGGTCACGAAGCGATCTCCTGACGGTCGAGGACGAGCGGCACCGCCGTGAGTGGGGCCTTGGCCGGCCGGTAGCGGATCCGGCTGGGCGGCCCACCGGGCAGCCGCGGCACGCCCTGGTGAAGGACCGAGGCCATGACGGTGAGAGCCATCAACTCGGCGAGCGGCCGGCCCAGGCAGGCGTGCGCGCCGCCGCCGAACGCCCACAGCCGCGCCCCGCGGGCGTCGCCGTCCAGGAACCGCCGCGGTCGGAACGTATGCGGCTGCGGGAACACCTCGGGGTCGAAGTGCCCGGCCGACGTGGAGTACGCCACCCGGGTACCGGCCGGGATACGGTAGCCGCCCAGGTCCACCGGGCACACCGCCTCCCTCAACGAGAGCAGGTTCGGTGAGTGCAGACGCTGAGCCTCGGCGAGAACCGCCCGCAAAACGGGCACGGCATCCCGCCGCGCCAGCACCTCCGGCGTAGCCACGGCCACGTGCGCCTCCGTCTGCGCGAGCACCGCGTGCTGCTGGTTGCCGGCCAACTCGACCAGGCACCAGGTGATCAGGCTCGCCGTCGTCTCCCTCGCCGCGATCAGCAGCGCCAACAGGTGATCCGGCAGCGGGCCCACCGCCTGTGACGCATCCGCGAACGCGGCCACCAGACCTGCCAACGCCGAGTCCGTACCAGGCTCGGCGACAGCCGCAGCCGCCCGGCGGGTGAACAGGGCGTGCAACCGCCGACGGGCTGCACGCCCCGCCCAGTACCGGCCGGTCATGAACCGGTCCCGTCCTGGCGGAGCGCCGGACCCGGCGACGAACGGCTCGAACACGGCGGCGAACACGGCCGCGTCCGCCGTCTCGGGAGCGATGCCGAGCAGTACCCGAGCGCTCAAAGAGCCGGTGAGCGACCGCACCTCCGTGTACAGATCTCCCACGCCGTGCTGCGCCCACCGGGCTGCTATTGGATCCGTCACCTCCAGCAGGGCTGGCAAGTAGCCAGGCAGCGCCCGGCCCGACAGCGCCGGCCGCAGCCTGCGCCGGGCCTCTGCGTGCCCCTCACCAGTGAGGTTGAACAGGGCGCGGCCGAACAGGTCATGCACCAGCGGGGTGTTGAGCACCTCCAGACAACCGCGCTCGCCGGCGAACAGCTCAACCAGCCCCGCCCAGGTGCCCACCAGCACCGTCTCGTGCCCGTCGACCGCCATCCGAAAGACCGGCCCGTGCCGACGATGTCCTTCCTCCAGGGCCCCCAGCGGGTCCAGGTCGAAACTTCGCACCGTGTGGTGCGGGGGTAACCCGCAGGCCGCCGCGGCGGCCTGCTCAGACACCCGACCGCTCCAGAACGTCCAACTGCCGGGCCGCGCGGGCGGTGACGGCCGCGTGGTCGATCCCGGCCACCTCCAGTGGCGGCTTGCACGCGCAGTCCTCGGGCAGGTCGTCGGCCTCGCCCGTTTCTCCGAACCGCATCAGCGCGTCCACCACCTGGTCCGCGCAGACCGGGCAGGCGTCGGGGAACACCGACTCGAAGTCCGTCCCCCGCAGGTTCACGCACGCTACCCGCACCGCGAGCCGCTCATGGACCCGGCGGATCGCCTCCACCACGGTCCACAGGTTCGGCGGCGTGTACTGCCCGGCCTGCCACAGCTCCCACGCCACCGTGTTCCGCGACACCCGTGTCGGGCACAGCGTCATCCCCTGGACCCCGAGCCCGGTCAGGTAGTCGACCGACTGCACCACGTCGGTCACGGCCTCGCCGTCGGTCAGGAACGGCGGCTTGACCATCAGGTAGATCTTCGGATCCACTCCCAGGCCGGCCATCACCATCAGCGCTCGTTCGAAGGAGACCTGGGAGATCCGGGTGTTCACCAGCGTCTCGCGCACCAGCGCGTCTGCGGACTGCAAACCGATCCCGATCTCCAGCCGCACCTCGCCCAGGGCCTGGACGAACGGGGTCAGCGCTCGCTCGGTGACGAACTGCGGCAGCGACTCCACCACCAGCCGCTTCACCCCGGCCGCCGCGACCAGCCGGGCGATCTCCACCTGGACGTTCCGCGGGATCTCCCGTGGGGCGAAGAAGCTGCCGTCGTTGTAGAGGGAAAGCACCTCGTACGACGGCTCGCCCTCGGTCCGTTCCAGGGTGTGACGTACCTGATCCAGCAGACTCTCGCGCGAGGTCCCGCCGTGGATGCCGTAGTTGTTCAGATTGGTGAAAGGGCACATCGTGCAGGTCGGCACCGAGCAGCCGCCCGACATGACGATGACCTTCTTACGGCCGACAACGTCACCGTGCGGCAACCGGATCATGTCGTAGTCGACGAACCGAGGCTCCGCCGGCTTCTGCGTCCCCGAAGTGCGTAACTGTAAGGACAGATCACCGATCCGGCGACGCAGGTCCTTCACCGTCACCGGCGAGTCGAGCGCGTGCTCAGGCATGAGGAGCCCCCTTGATCCCCGGTCGATCAATCGGGCCTGCCCGCGGACCGGAAGCGCGGCGCAGCCGTCACGAATCCTCAGAAGAGCCGAAGATTCAATGCTTGGGAAGACGGCCTCGAACCGCCAGCCCATTGGGTGTGAACCGGACAGACGACAACACTGCGATACGCAACGCCCGCGCATCCGAATGTGGAGGACGCCGATGGCCTAGAAGTTGTAGCGATGGAGGAACACACGCTCGCCTTGAGGGTGAAGAAGGCACCGGCACACTCGACGAGTGAGCAGAGCGGATTCCACTGGGTAGCCGACGGTCCGCCGTGAGCGGCGTGGACAGCATGACGGGGCCTCCCAGGGGACGACGAATCAATCCACTTGCCGCCTATGACCGCGACGACCCGGGTGCCCGTTGCCGGACTCCGGCGAGTCTATCTGGCTTGTGCGGCAAGGGCCATGTGACGAAAACCGCCTGGCTCATCGGCGCACCGCTGCTGACCGCCGCCGTGGCCAGCGTCCGCGTCTGGCACATCGGCGGCACGAGCCGTACATCCTCAAGCACTACAGCGACCCTGCCCGTGCCGCCAACGAGGCCGCCGCTCTCGCCCTCCTCACGCACCACCGGGTCCCGAGCCCCCGCCTGCTGCATGCTGACATCGAAATGCAGCCGGCCTGGACCGCCCAGAGCGTCGTCCAGGCCGAGCCCGTCCCCGCCGACCGGTTCCTGGATGAACTCGCCGGTCCCCTCGCCGCAGTCCATGCCATCCCCGGAACGCACTTCGGGCGCCTCGCCGGAGCCACCCGCCACCACACCTGGCGCGACTACCTCCACGACCGCCTGAACCTGTACACAGCCACGGCACCCGATCTCGTTACCGTCGCAGCAGCCCTCCGCCAAGACCTCGACCGAGTGAATCTCGACATCGAGCACCGGCTGCTCCACCACGACCTTCAGCTCGGACACCTCGTCCGCGTCCCAGAGGGCCCACGTGTACTGCTGGACTGGGAACTCGCCGCTTTCGGCGACCCGACGTCCGACCTTGCCCGCCTCGCCGTACGTCTACGCCTGCTCTCACCTCAGCCCGTGCTCACCCATGGGCCCGCTCCAGCCGACCAGCGACGCCTGGAGCTGTACTGGCGTCTCCACCTCCTCGCCGATGCAGCTCTGGCCACCAACCCCGAAGTCCAGGCACACGCCCTGGCCCTCACCACCGGCACCATCACATGATGTGAAACCGCGGGCCCGTCATCGGCCGTCGAGGCCGAAACGAGCCGCCTCGTAGCACACCACGGGGCAGAATCCCGATGACCGTCCACGAAGGGGGATGATCCGAGTGCGACCCAGCCAACAGATGCGCGACCTCGGCATCGTCCAGTACGGCGCCCCCATCCTGGCCGAGCCCGGCCGCTCCTTTGGACTCCCGGACGAGCGGAAGCAGGCCGACGCCGTCGTCGGTCAACTCCTCGACGCCATGGAACGCATCCGCCGCGCACACGACTTCTCCGGCAAGGGCCTGGGCCTGGCCGCCCCGCAAATCGGCATCGACCGGGCCGCAGCCATCGTCACGCCGCCCGGCGCCGATCCGATCATGCTCCTCAACCCTCGTATCACTTCCGCATCCGACGAGATGGACGAGAAGTTCGAAGGCTGCCTGTCGTTCTTCGACGTACGGGCCCTGGTTCCCAGGCCCCTGCGGATCACCGTCGAGGCGGTGACGCTGGACGGCAGCACCACGACCACGGTCTACGAACGGGGCGAAGCCCGGCTCATCGCGCACGAGATCGATCACCTTGACGGTCTTCTGCTGCTGACTCGGATACGGCCCGGAATGACCCCGATCCCCGTCGAGGAGTACCGCAAGACGGCCGAAGCCACCGGCCGGGCCTGGTCATATGAGTAGAAGAGGCAGGGCATCACCGTGGGCAGGCACGCCCGTCCCGGACTGCCGGACCAGCCGTCCCGCGCGGCCCCTAGCATCGACCCCGACGACCCACTCGCTCCCTACCACCGGCGCAGGTGTGCACCGATGGACGTCTACCGCCGACACCGGCCCGTCTGCGGCGGGGCCACCCACGTGCGGCCGGAGGAACCGCGGGTCCTGGAGCCCTGGGACGGCTTCGCATACGTGCCCGAAGGCACCGCGCCGAACCTCGCGGCCTCTCAAGCCTGGGCGGCCGGCGGACCGGCGCCGGGCGGGTAGGTCACCGGCTCGATCGGCCCAGGCAGAGCTGGGATCTCGGCGACGATCGCCTCGCTTCAGACACAAATCCGGACCATGGAAACGTTGAGGATTGGCCCGGCTGCAACAACCCGGCCGAACTGCGCATTCGGCTCGATGTGGCGCTCGAGGAGAACGTGGAACTACTCGCAAAGCTCGCCGAGCCCCTAGCCGAGAACGAAGCCAGGATCCACGCCACATGCACCGAGTAGCTCGTCCGTAAGGAGTGCCTGTGCTACGAATCATGAGGCGTGGAGGATTGGAAGATGGGCTGGATAGTGTCGAGGTACGCCGACGAGGAAGGCAGGCCAGTTGCATGGCGGACGAGATCGTTGTCGCACAGACGACCATCGACGACGAGGACAAAGCGATGGTCCTGGCGCGAGGCGCAGTCGAGAACCATCTAGCCGCCGGCGCCCACATTGACCCGCCGTTGACCGCGGTCTACTGGTGGAAGGGAAGGATCGAAACCACCCGCGAATGGCGGATCTCATATAAGACGTCCTCCGATCGTCTGCCGGAGCTTGAGACTTGGGTGGCCCAGGAACACACCTATGAGGTTCCGGAGTGGGTCGTCCTGCCAATTGTTGGCGGGTCCGACGCCTACCTGTCGTGGGTGGTCGACGAATCGACCGCAAAGTAAGCCGGAGGATGAGCGTCCGGTTGCTTTTGACGACGCCGGGTTGTTCGCCGACCGGCCGACGTCCGCGTCTGAGCCACGGCATCGGGCGGCAATGCGGCTCCCCTTTTTGCTAACCCCAGGGTTCGGAAGGAGTCCTACACCGGCGTGGTGGACTGCCACTCTCGATCGAGGATCGCGTGCACTACGGAGTCCCGCCATCTGCCAGCTTTCAAAACGTGCTCGCGGATCACTCCTTCCTCAACCATCCCGACAGCCGCCATCGTCTTGGCCGAAGCGTCGTTAAGACGAGACCGCGCTCCCCAAATGCGGTGAAGGCCCAAATCGTCGAAGCCGACGCTGAGCAGCAACCGCACCATCTCCACGCCGTATCCGACGCCCCAGGCATCTGGACGCAGCGCGAAGCCCGTGGTGGCTGCTCGCTGCTGATGCGGATCGGCAGCGAGACGGCCGAACCCGATCAGCTCGTTCGTGTCCCGTTCGATGACGGCGAGAGCGTATTCGATGCGCGGAGTCGCCCTCGCCGAGGCGATCGACCTGGCCACCATCTGGGTCACCTCTTCACGGCTACGCTGTTCGAACGACAGGTGCTCCGTAGCTTCGGGGCTGCCGTAGATGGCCAGCACCGCATCCACGTCCTCAAGGGCGAGTTCACGCACAGCAAGGCGTGGGCCAGAACGTCCGACCGGATGCATGGAATACATCACATGATCCCTTTCCAGCTCCAGGGACGCGGCTCGGCACGGCCGCGCAGGCAGTCGACGCGGTACTGTGCCTCGGCTTGCCACACCGGGCGCGTTGCGGCGTGCTGGGCCGCATAGGTGGTCATGCGCAACTCACGGGCTCCAGCGAGGAGGTCATACCCCTCCCACTGTGTGACGTCCATGCCGTACGCAGCACAGAACTCGGCATACTCCGCTGCGGTGACAGTACCGGTCGTGGACACCTTGACCGCGATCGAGACCAGATCCCATTCTGGCGGCCCGACGGAGGCCCGCTCGAAGTCCAGCAGTACCGGCCCGTCCGTCGTACGTACGACGTTGCCCACCCACGCATCACCGTGTACGACACACTCGGGCAGGCCCTGGGGCCGGCGCTCCCACTGCTCGCGAAGTTCCGCATGCCGGTCCCGCAACCAGGCGCGATCGTCCTCCGACAGCGACGTGGCCGCCTGGATCCGCTCAGACACCCGGACGAACGGGTCCAGCCGGTCGAGCGGCAGGTCCGGCACCGGCAATGGGTGAAGTTGCTTCAGCAGCGTCACGACGTCCATGACGTTGGCGATCTCGTGCGGCGGGAGCTCGGCCCAAAAGGTCACGGGCTGGCCTCCAGCCTCGATGGGCTGCTCAAACGGCAACGCTCGCACGGCCGACACTCCGTTGTCGGCGAGCCACCGGGCCACGAGGACCTCACGCAAGGCTGCCTTCCACTGGCCAGCGCGGGCGATACGGACGATTACATTGCTGGCGAGACGCCAGATCTCATTCTCGGCGAGGCGGACAGGCTCGGCGCCTGCGGGGTCGAAGTCTGCAAGAGCGCAGGCTTCTTCTAATACGGCACGGGCGGGTACAGCCGAGATCGTCATATCAGCAAGGTAGTCGTGAACCGCTTGTGCTGGTGAGGGTTGCAACGCCTGACCAGCCTGGCGCCGGACTGCCTACTCGCCCTTGGGCTCGCCTGCGGCCAACCTCGAGCCGATCCGGGCACACCGAGCGGCGTAAGCCTGAAGATGCAGACTCTCGAATTCGGCTCGGTCCCAGTCCTCTGGCCGCACCTCCCCGTCCGGCCAGATGTACGCCAACCCGTTGCCGCCGGTCGAGAGAGCGACCTCCCGCAACTCGTACCGGTTGTCCTCGAACGAGTCGAGCAACGTCCATTCCTGGTCGGTCAGGTCGGTGAGCAAGAGGCCGGCCGCGGCGGTTCCGGGCGCGGCAACGAGTCCGGGATAGACCCGGCCTTCGAGCACGGCAGCGCGCCACCCCGGTGCGGAAGCAAGAATGTAGGCCGGTACTCGCCCCAACAGAGCTTCGAGGACGACAGCGAACTGAAGCGTGCCGTAAACGAAGAGCTCGCCAGGCGCATCGGAGAGGCGATCGAGACGGCTGGAAGGCTGGACCAAGGTCATGCCTGCAAGGTAGTCGTGATCCGGCGGCACGGGTATGCCGTCTCCTCCATGTGACAACGGGGGTCGCATTGTGGACTGGCCGCACGTGACTCGCCTGGGATGGGCGTCCCGTCCGGGAAGCCGCGCATCGCAGGGCCAGCCGCTCGGCGGTACAGCTACAGGGTCTCGCCGGGGATGGACAGGTACCTCTCGCGGAGCGCGCTCAGCACGGGGTGAACAGTCGGCAGTTCCTTGTCGTCGATCGCCGACAGGGCGCGTACCCCGATGCTGGTGTTCGTCGCGAAGGCCGCCGCCATGCGCTTGGCCTGGTCGAGAGTGACGGGGACAGTGCGGTGCTCAACGCCGTTGGTGTGCTTCTGGAGGAGGGCCATCGTCACGCCGGGCAGCACGGGTGCCTGCGGCCACACCACGGTCCCATTGCCGTCAATGAAGGCGACGTTCCAGGTGCCGCCCTCGCTCACGAGACCGTCGCGGCCGACGAACAGCGCGTCACCGAACCCCGCGCGCTGCGCTGTCCCACGAGCGTGCAAGGCACCGAAGAGACCGACGTGCTTCACCTCGGGCAGGTCGCGCTCGTACGGCACGCTCATGGCGCGCAGCGGTTCCGGGGGCAGAGCTCCGGCACCCCGCACGGACACCATGATGTGCGGCTCGTCAGCGTCGGCCGGGTGCCCCATCTCCACCTTTGGGTCGTAGATCGTGACGCGGACGACGCACGGGGTGCTCTGCCCCTCCAGGGCCCGGCGGACGTACACGCGAACGAGCGTGGTGTCCAGATCCGCGCCCCACACGGTCTTGCAATCCCGGACGAGCCGTTCCATGTGCAGAGAGAGGCCCCGGATGCTGCCATCGCCATCGACGCGCATAGACGTGAACTGACCGAAGTTGGTCAGGGCCAGGGGGAGCAAGTCGTCTGCGGACACCGGCTTACCATCGAGAGTTGCCATGCGGCCCAGCATGTCAGGACCGTCCGCTTCTGCGGCCCCCCGGTCACTCACCGTCTCCGAGCTGGTCACCAACGCCGTCGAGCACCGGACCGGAGACGTGGGACCCCGGGTCCACCACCACGGACAGCAAGGTGCGGATCGAGGTCACTGACGACATCCCGACCCCAGCCGATCTGCGGCGCCCCCCTTCACTCCTTCTCTACCCAGTAGTTCTCCAGCATCTCGCCAGGCCACGCGGGCTCGTGAACCGGGCCGCGCGGCCCCATTTCGATGAAGAACGGAGAGAGGTCGTAAATTCTTGTACCGACCACGGCGTCCAGGTCGGTCACCCGCAGACGGAGGCCGTCGACTCCCAACAGGCGAGGGAAGGACTGCGCGAGCTGGTTGGGGCGCCGGTGGTTGCGGTGCGCGAAGGTGCCTGTTGCCGGCCACCGCGTGTTCCCGCGCGGGCTGCGGGCGTGGTATTCGACGTCGCTCGGGGACGCTTGGTCGAAGTGCCACACGACCACCAGATGAGAGAATTCCTCCAGGCCCTGCACAGAGTCGAGCGGAAACTCATCCTCATCGAGCTGAATTACCGACTCGACGCCACCCCAATAGTCATCGGCGACCTCCGTACGGCCCGCGACAACCTCCCCGATCGGTTTGATCTCCAAAGCCATGGCCCAGCCTTTCGACTCCGTCTCAACGACACTTGCGATCAATCTACTTGGGCCAGATATGCGGACGCACGGGCATCGAGTACGCCCACCGCGGGGATGCCGCGCTTCCGGTAGGGCGACAGAAGTCGTCGCATCTCAACGACCCTCTGCCGCGCACGGCCGGAGTAGATCCCGTCCTCCATCGCGTCCAGGACGCTGGTCCATGTCGCGCAGGCTTCTTCGACGCCACCTTGTGCGATTTGCGTCGCGCCCATGTACCCGAGGGTCACCGCGTGCGTCCGCCGGAACGCAGTTCCACGCGTGCGCACGGAGCGCCGGAACTCCTTGATCGCCCGCTGGTGATCACCGAGATCCCGCAGCGTGCATGCGGTCTCGTGTGCCAACGACGCCTCACCGAAGAAGAACGTGCGGTCCGGCTCCCTGATGCCGTCATGGGCGTTCGACAGATTGTCCTCCGCTCGCAGCAGGGCCCGGACCGCCTCTTGGTTGTGGTCATTCGCAGCGAGAGTCCGCGCGTGCACTACACCCAAGAGAGCACGTTCCCGGGGCGTGGCGGCTGCGTACCGCTCGCCGTGCACCGAAGCCTGCGCGATCTGAAGGGCTTCGCGCCGGAAACCAAGGTCGAGTGCCTGGTGCGCCATGGCCCGCAGTATGTGTCCGATCAGCGGTGCGTCGCCGGAGCGCGCTGCCAGCTTCACCGCGGCATTGAAGCGCTGGAGCGCGATCGCATGCTCGCTGTTGTCGAAGGCCATCCAACCCGATAGATACGCCAGTTCGGCGGAGGCCGCGAACATGGCGCGCCGGGTCTCATCGTCAGCGAACCTGCCCCGGAGGAAGTTGTGGGCCTCATTCCGCAGGTACTCGTCGACCGCGCGCCGGCCGTGCCCGCCGCCACGCCGCTGGTCCATGCGCGAGAACGCTAGGGTCAGCTCCCGTACGGTCTCGACGTCTCCCAGGCCGACGCGCTTGCCCGTCGACGGCTCTTCGGCTGGTGGCCGCGACATGGCGTCCCACCACGTCTCGTCCGGCAGGATCAGGGCCGCCGCGGAGTACACCCCGCCTGCCAGCAGGCGGCGCCGGTCCGGGTCCACGCCACTCCCTATGTCGTTGAGCGTGATCAACGGATCGACGCGCCAGTCCAGCGCCCCCTGCGCTGGTGAGGTGGAAGCTGCGAACCCGATCTCTTGTGGCGTGATCTCACGCTTCAAGCGACGGGACAGCGCCTGACACAAGATAACCGGTGCGATTCCCGTCGGCTGAGTGCCTCCCACCCACATGCTCACGTGGGAGCGCCCGATCTTGGAGTTTTCCCGGACCTCGCCTTTCAGTGTCTCCTCGGCGACTCGGTTGTACGCCGCGGCAGCCTGGGCCCGTGACCAGCGAGCTTCCTCCAGCAGTGCGGCTAGCTTCTCGTTCCGCTCGCGCGCCATCCTTGCGCCCCCACCAGTGAACTCGATCTTTGACCACGTTGACCGACCTGCGCTCGCTGGAAGCCCAAGGCCAGCCACAGCTCCAACGCTAGACTCAACTAGCCGCCCACGTTCGACATGTGGCAGAAAGTCACCTCTCGGGGCAACCTCTGGTCATTCAAGGCGGCCGGGCTCAGGTCGGTGGGAGAGGAGCCGGGCGCGGCCCTCTTGATGTCTCAGGCCGGACGCTTGACCATGGCGGCGTACAGCGGGAGTAGTCAGACGGTTTGGCCTCGTCCTGCTTCTCATAGCCCCACTTCTCGTACAGAGCCTGCGCACGCGCTCGCCAGAACACGGCAAACCATCGAGGCCACGGCACCAGAGCGCCCGAGGTCGTGAACTGGATCGAGGAGTCCCGTCGATGGACGTTCGGATGCGCGGAGTCGACGAGGAACACGCTACGGCGGAGGTCCTTGCCACCGTGAGCTGATAACTACGCTTGCCCTCATGGCGACTAACAGCGTGAGCGTTCGCACCCTTGACGGCCTGCACCTGGCGGGCACCCTTGTACGTCCCCAGAAACCGACACCGTCGGCCGTGGTGCTTGTGCACGGCGGAGGCGTCACCCGTGAAGAAGGCGGCTTCTTCACGCGGCTTGCAGGCGGCCTTGCTGACGCCGGTATCGCCTCACTCCGGTTTGACCTACGCGGCCATGGCGAGAGTGAAGGACGGCAGGAAGAGCTAACGCTCTCGACAATCCTCAACGACATTCGCATCATGCTTGCCCACGTCCACAAAGCGACTCAGGCAGAACAAATCACGTTGCTAGGCGCGAGTTTCGGCGGCGGTATCTGCGCCTACTACGCCGCAAAGCGGCCGAACGAAGTTACTCGGCTCGTGCTGTTCAATCCGCAGCTGGACTACAAGCGGCGGACTATCGACAGTCGGCCGTACTGGACAGATGACGTCATCAGCGAGGAAGCCGCCCAGGAACTCAACGAGCGCGGCGCACTCCAGTTCACGCCAACGCTCCGCCACGG
Source organism: Streptomyces sp. SAS_272 (assembly GCF_052543235.1). Lineage (NCBI taxonomy): Bacteria > Bacillati > Actinomycetota > Actinomycetes > Kitasatosporales > Streptomycetaceae > Streptomyces > Streptomyces sp. SAS_272. Next base: position 62,649 of record NZ_JBMNDR010000009.1, read on the forward strand.
GCGGCCCATTCTCAACGAGGTGTTTTGGCTTAATCCCCATGAAGCACTCGGGGAGGTTCAAGCACCCACTCTCATCGTGCACGGCACGGCTGACACGCTCGTTCCGTATGAGTCCTCGCGCGTTGCCGTCGAGCAGTTCACGGCACCGGTTGAGCTCGTGCCCGTTGAGGGCTCTCAGCACGGTTTCGCTGTCCACGACGACCCGCAATACTTGAACCCCAAGAGCCAGGAATACCAAGCCTTCGTCATCCGCACCGTGACCGAGTGGCTCAGGAAGTAAGCGACTCACGGAATTCACGGACCGCAGGCCGGCTACGCCACCTATCAAGGGTCAGAAGTACCTCGCCGAGGACGCGCACTGTGCGCTCTGACTTCACTTCGCGCGCCACTTCGGCCGACTCCTTGCCGACCTTCGCGGCTTCATCAGGCTCACCGCTGAGCGCCAATGCTGCCGCCCGTCGCGCATTGAAAAAGCCCGTGTCGCGGCGGGAGAGGCTACCCATGCTCAGTACGTCGCTGAAGAAATCGACGGCGAGACTCGGCTTACCGGCCTCGGTGTAGGTAATTGCATCGCGGAGCAGGCGCGTGTGCCCAGTGAAGTACGCCCCGAGACTGTTTGGCTCCTCCTCGGGAACGCTGGCCAAGAGCTTTTGTGCCGTGTCCAGTTTGCCGCGCACCACGTCGAGCGGGTCCCCGAGCATGGCGCGGCCTAGCGCTTCTTGCTGCGTAACTTCGGCCCGGACACGGACCGGCAGCTGCCAGCGGGCATTGCTGGCAGCTTCGGCAAGCGTCAGCATGCGCAGGGCATCACGCTCGTCGTACGCCATCTGTGATTTTTTGAGAAGCACGTAGCCCTGCATGGCTGCGTTGTCCGCTTCCTGCGCCCACTCCATTGCGCGGTCATACCAGAAGACGGCCGCCTGCGGCTGTTGAATGTCTCGATACAGCCATCCGGTGAACTCTGCACCTTCCGCACCGAGGGCGAGGAGTTCACGGCGCACACGCGGCGTCACGTCCCGAGCATGGCCCTCAATCGCACCCAATAGGCCGAGCATAACCGGCAACGTCTTCTTCGGGCCGAGCGCCCCGTCGTCGCGCTTGGCTTGTTCGAGTTGGCGACGGAAGTAGCTAACGACCGGCCCGTCGAGGTAGCGGGCATCGTCCAGCGCAGCCGCAATGTGCTCTAGCTCGTCCAGCCCGAGGCCAGGCAGCGCGGCAGCTGCAACGCCAGTCCTGAGCAAGTCGCGGCGGTTTATGGGGCTCATGGGGTCTCGCTTGCGTGCGTCCGTGGCGGTGCTGTCCGCCGAGTGACCAAGTAGCGTGCCCAAACCGCTCGCTGCAAGGGTCTCAGCGTCTACCGGCACCAGGACTGTCCGGCCGTGGATAACGATCGGCAGCATCACGCCGACCTGCGGAGCCTCTTTCTGAACGGACGACGTTTCTTCGGGTTGTGGCACTACAGGAACAGCCTCGGTAGAAACTTCCTGCGTTGGCCTGGGCAACTTGAACCACAGTAGGTCTGCCGGAATCCGCAGGCTATGCGCCCACCTCATGAGTTTGCTGAGGTCTTGCGGAGGTTTGCCGCTCTCAATACGGCTGAGTTGCGCCTGATTGAGTCCGAGCCATACCGCCATGGCTTCTTGCGAGAGCACACGGCCATGCCACGGATGCGTGCGATAGGCGTAGAACACCCGGCCCATGTGCCAACTACTCAGCGCCTCACGCATGGTGGGCCGCTGCCAGAACTCCGGGGGCACAACGGGCGGGGAGGCCACAGTATGAGCCCGGTCCTTACGGAGGCAGAGGGCGCACCGGTTCGCGTAATTGTCCCGTGCCAATCGCGTGCCACAGGCGCAGTGCCGAACCTGCCCAGTTGCCATGTGCCGTACCCCGCTCGTCTGGCGCTCCGCTCTGGGAGCCCAAGCCTAGAGACGCTAGGTGTCCGCTGTCCGGCGGTCCATGCGTCTCATGCATACCCGCTCATGCAACGACGCAATGACGCAAGAGGGTTCGCGGCACTCATGCTCCTAACCGTGCTTCGCCCAGCAATCGACAGCAAGAGAGCACCACCATGGACCCGGAACCCGTCGTCAGTCGACGGGAGTTGGCCGCGCAGACCGCTGTGCACTGGATCCATCCCAAACGCACAACGTTGACGAGGCAGGGGCCACGCGTGCCCATCCGGCGCGCACCACGCCACCCGCCCGCGTCGATGTCCGCAGACGATCTTTGACCACCTTGACCACCTCCGAGCTCTTGACCCCATTCCAGTCACCGGGATTAGGCGGTTCGCTCTTGTAGGCCGGCCACTCGACGAGCGGGAGCACCCCCACATGAACTCCTCTACTGGCAGATCCACTGTCTTGAGCGCCGTACTGCTGGGCGGCGTCGGCCCGCAGTGGCACCGTGGGACCGGCCCCCGATGAGCCACGCCACGGCCGTCGCCATGGTCGCAGCAGAACTCGTGCACCAAACCGCCCTCGGTTTCGCGGTGGCCTTCACCCCGGACAAGGCCCGAGTCGGACGCATGCGCCGGATCACCGCCGCCCACTTGCGGCTGTGGAAAGTACCTGGGCCGACCGCGGAGAACATCGTGCTCGCCGTCTCCGAGCTTGTCGCCAATGGCATCGAGCACGGCTGCGGAGACATCGAGTTGACGGTCCTCTACGCCTGCGGAGAGGTACGGGTCGAAGTCGCAGACGGCAACCCAGCGCCAGCCAAGCTCACCGTTGCGGACGCCGAAGATGTCTCCGGCCGCGGGCTGTTCCTCGTTGCCGTCCTCGCACAGGACTGGGGCGTCAGCGCCGACGGCAGGTCGACGTGGTGCGTCTTCGGCGTTCCTACGAGGAGGTCGTGATGATCGCAGTCACGCGAGAAGCTGCCTCAGGACTAAGCCGGCGATGCTCCACCGAAGTAGTGAGTCCACTACCTGCATCGCCGTCCCCTCCCGAGATTTCAGGGTCGTCTGGGGGGAGCGACGGAACGACCCAGCCGCAACGGCTCACCGTTGTTGGGTCGTTCGGCCCTGATGGTTGTGCAACCAGTGGGACGTCCCAGGACGTCCCGACCGGGTCCTGCGGCGCGGTACCGGCGTCTACGGGCCCCTTGAACGATGCCCATGTAGCACGCTGCGCCGTGCTTCACCCGGACGAACCGCCCTTGTCGGCGAGTGGCGGCTCGAAATGCCTCGGCGGCTCCTCCTTGAGGGCCGCCGAGGTGACACCCCGATCGCTAACTTCGTATTCGATTAGTGGAGTTGTCCTTATGCCTCGCACCACGGCCTCGGCCCACCCAGTCGGCAGTGGGCAGGTGGACGGCGTGTCCTGGCCGGAGGGCTCATTCAGGGAACTGAGCCTTGACCTGAGGACCGTTGTATCGACCCTCGCACCTGGACCATCGCCTGTCGGGGTGCAGGAGACCCTTCACCCCGAAGTGACCAGACTGGTCTTCGCCGAGACTGCCTCCGTCAGCGAAGACCCGGACGAACGACACGTCCAACTACTCCTCATGCGCGGTCACTTGATGCGACTACTCGGAGCAGTCGTTCCTGTCGATGCCAACGAGCCTCCTCTGGAAGACGCTCGACTGGTCATACGCGTGCGTGCGCTACTCGACGAAGAGATTCCCGGCGACACCGTGCGTGCGGCGTCCCTGCACCGGCGGATGTCCGAGGTCGGGCGGGAGCTGCTCGCCGTCTTTCCTGCTGTCGACGCCTCTGCCGACTTGGTCGACGGCTGGGGCAGGATTGTGTGCGCCGGGTTCGATTCGACGCGTATCCGCGAAGCCATTCGTGCGGCGAAGTCCTGGGAGCATGCGGGGGTGTACCCGCATCCGCACACCCTCGCGGCGGTCACGCGAGCGCTCAGCGGCTACGTCACGACGCTTGTCCCCTACGTCTCGATCCACTTGGAATCGCTCGCCGCCGGGAGTCGCGGGTGGTCCGCATGCGGTGAGGCGATCGAACGCTCGCAGGAGGCCCGCGACGTCGCTCCGGGAGAGGGGCTCAAGGCGGCGAGGGAGCACGCATACCGTCTCGCCGTCCACACCGAGACCCTGGTGCGCTACGCCGAACAGGACTGCGAGCGGGACGGTGCATGACATGACCGGGTCCTATCGCGCGGCGCCTCCTCAGCGGATTCACCGTGCTCCGGCCGCCCCACCGAATTCGGGCTCACCCCGCAAAGACGAGCCGGCCCCAGGGCGCGTTCGACGTGGCTGGCGACAGGCTCGCGAGCACCGGGGCGCCGTCCTCCTCGCTACTGCCATCAGCCTGCCCACCGTCTACGTCCTCGCCGAACTCGCCCTGCAGCTCTACGGCGGTTCGTAGCTCACGCCCCAACCAGCCGACCAGCGAAGTGGGCCGGCCCCGATAAGACGACGACTGTGCCAGAACACCAAAGGAGTACGACCATGCCGGCCCCGGACGAGACCATCTCGCCGCCGCTCTCCCCTCAGGAGCGGGAGGCTCTGCTGGGCATCTCTCAGGGAAGGACGACCGCAGAGACGGCCTGCGACATGGGAGTGTCCGACAGCACGGTCAAGACGTACATCCTCCGGATCGGCGGAAAGCTCGGAACCTCCGAGCGGGCGAGCATGGTGGACCTCGCCTATCGTCGCGGGTACGTGGACGTCCCCGGGCCTGTGGACTACGTCGTCGAGCTGCCCAAGGAGCAGCACACCGTCCTGGCAGGGCTCGCCGGCGGAAAGACCGTCCAGGAGATCGCGGCCGGCGCGAAGCGTCCGCTGGACGACGTACGCAAGGACGCTCGACGCCTGCTGCGGGCGCTGGGCGCTTCCTCGGCCGCGCACGCGGTCACGCGAGGATGGCAGTTGCGTCTCCTGGGCCCCGCGACCGGCCGTGAAAACTCCGGAGACGTCGTCGCCAAGGCAGGACAGGCATGAACGCCCGCGTCGAGGCCGACAGCCTGCAACCGGGCAGTGGCCCCGTTCACCAGCACATGGGGGACGTGTTCACCTGCGACCGGCGACAGGACTTCGTGCCCAACGTGATCCGTACGCACCGAGGTGGGCGCTGGCGCAGGGTGGACCGGAGTAAGAACGCCGGTGAGTGGGCGAAGTTCGTCCATCGCTCCGAGATGCTCGTATTCGACGTCGACGACGGTGGGGAGGGCGGCCCCGGCATCGTCACGGGAGTGATCCCGTCCAAAGAAGACGTCACGGCACGCCTGGCCGCGCTCGCTCCAGTACCGGGGACGGCCGTTGCCGAGATCGGCACGGACTGCGGCTGGACGGCAGCCTCTCTGGAGCACCATCTCCAGGGCGGCCAGGTGGTGACGGTCGCGGACACAGAACGTCTCGCCGAGATCGCCCGGCAGCGCCTACGTCCCTACCCGCGGGTTCAGGTGGTCAGCGGGACTCAGGCCGGGGTCTTGGGACCGGCGGGTTCGTTCCACGGGCTCATGTCCCATCGTGCGGTACGCCGTGTGCCGTGGGAGTGGGTCACCCGGGTTCGTCCGGGTGGCCGGCTGTGCCTGCCCGTCCGTACCGCTCTGGGCGGATCCAGCACTCTGCTCGTCCTGACCGTGGCGCGGGACGGGGCGTCGGCCAGTGGTCGTTTCCACGCCGGACCGGCTCCGCAGACCGTGTGGCTGCGCGAGCACCGCCCTGGTGAGGGCACCTCCGTCGAGTCGCAGGGCAGCCCGAGGGCGTCGGAAGCCCTGGACGCGAGGGGGGCGCATGTACGGCCGGCGGCCCGATTGTTCGCCGGCCTGCTTCGCCCTGACCTTCGGATGCAGGTCGTGCGCAGCGTGGCGCAGCTCGAAGGCGACGTTGCCGACCGCCTGCGTATTCATGACCACCAGGCGTCTCGGGCAGTGGTCTTCCTCCACTCCCCCCGCATCTACGAGTGGGGGCCGCGCGATCTCGGCTCCGATCTGTTCGACGCGCTCGGTCAGTGGCACGCGGCCGGAGAACCAGAGGTGGAGCAGCTGGGCGTGACGATCACGGAGACCGAACACACGCTGTGGCTCGGTGCACCGGACGGTCCGTCGTGGCGTCTGCCCGAACTCCACACGATCACCGGCGAGGTGGAGCGGCATGCGACCTGATCATCCGATGCTCCTCCACCCCTCCGCAGCGATCGCCGAGTTGCAGGCACGGCCGTCGAGCGCCCGGATGCAGAACTACCTGCTCGGCGGGCGAGACCACTACATCGTCGACCGTGACGGGGCCCTTCGGGCGGCCGACCGCATGCCGTTCCTGGAGAGCGCCGTGCGCCACGAGCGCATGTACGTGCTCCTGATGGTGCAGGCCCTGGCCATCGCGGGCATCCGGCAGCTGGTCGACTTCGGCTGCGGCCTTCCCCACGGCCCCACGCCGGTGGATGTCCTGACTCGCATTCATCCTGATGCCCGCGCCGTGTGCATCGACAACGACGTGCTGGTGCACACTCACGCCGACGCAATGATGACGGGCAAGGCGCTCGCTGTCGTCGAGAGCCTGTGCGCCGACGTACGCGACCCTGAGTCGATCCTCGCTTCCAGAGAAATCCTGGAGACGATCAACTGGCGAGAACCGGTCATCCTTCTGTTCGGTAGCGTGCTCCACCACATCGATGACACCGCGGCGCAGCCCCTGGCCGTCCTCGTCGACCAGTACAAGCACGTCGCCGCCACCGGCAGCGCTCTCGTCATCACGCACGCCACCGCCGATGTCTCGGGCAAGCCCGTGCGCCGATTCGCCAAGACCATGACGGCGGCGGGCTGCCCCGTTCACCTGCGGACGAAGGAACAGATCGCGCGGCTGTTCGACGGCTGGCAACTGACCTCCCCGGGCCTGACCGCGCCACAGACACTGGCACTGGAATACCCGGTCCTGCCCCAGGCCGCGTCATACGCCGGCACGGCCCGGAAGGAGTCCGCGCATGGCCGAGCTGTGTGATCAGCAGACCGGCGTGATCAAGCCGGTGACCAGCCAACTCTCCATAGTGTCCCGGCTAGAATCCGTGACGTCCGGAAACGGGCACCCGGGCGTCGCGGTCACTGACGCTGGACGTCACGTCTGCACCCCGGAGATCCGCATGCCCCACACCCGCGCGTTCGCGCGCGTTCCCGTAAACCCCGTTGTGGGGTGGTTCGCCGACGCCACGCCGCGGTGCCCGGACGCGAGTCGGCGTCGGCCGCACCCCCGTCTGGCAGGCCAGCGGTGAACGGGCAGGCAGCCTCGCATCGGGGCGGGGACGACATCGGGCAGCGCCACTGGGAACCGGTCGACGTCCATCTCATCCTGCGCCGTGGCGGCGAGGTGCTGCTGAGCCGGCGGGCGGGCGACACCTACGCCTCCAGCCTGCTGCACATGCCCTCCGGGCACCTCGACGGCGACTTCGAGGACGTGGTCACCGGGCTGGTCCGGGAAGCCGAGGAGGAACTGGGCATCATCATCCGGCCGGCCGACGTCCGCGTCGCGCTGGTGATGCAGCACCGCAGCCCCGCCGGTCACAACCGCACCGGCTGGTTCTTCGAAGTCACCCGGTGGATCGGCGTCCCGCGCATCGCCGAACCGGACCGCTGCTCACAGCTGGACTGGTTTGCCCTCCACGACCTGCCCGACGACATGGTGGCGTACTGCCGGGCCGGCCTGGAGGCATACCGGAACGGGCACTCCTTCGCGCTGCATCTCCAGGAACCCGACGACCCGATCGCCTACGACGCGAACGGGCCAAGCCGTCTGCACCCCTTGCTCGCGCGGGCGCCGGAGCCCTACGCCGTACTGGGTGAACAGCTCGGCACATTCGCCGAGCAGACCATCGGCCCGCTGAAGGGAGCCACGGACGCCTCCTGGGCGCGGGAGGCGTCCCGCGTGTGGCGGCTGACCGGACGCGACAGCGGGAGCTGGTTCCTGAAGGTTCACCAGGGGCCCAAGTTCCATCAGCGTGAGGTGGGTGCCCTGAGAGAGTGGGCCCCGGCCCTCGGAGCCGGCCGCGCCCCGCAGCTCGTCGCCGCCGCCCCGGAACAACTCGCCGTGATCGTCAGTGCGCTTCCCGGCCGCGTACTCCACGGCGCCGACCTGAGCATGGCCGCCTGGCAGTCGGTCTACCGCCAGCTCGGGCAGCTCCTGCGGGCCCTTCACATCGGCGAGCCCCCGATGATGGCGCAGGCCCTGGGAGGGCTGGCCAAGCTGGAGCGGCACCTCGCGACAGCCGACGGGCTCCTCGAGCCCGGAGAGGAGACGCTGGTGCGATCTCTCGCCCTGCACCTGCCCCGTGTCCCGCCAGTCCCCCATGGCCGTCGCCACGGTGATGTACAGCGGCGCAACCTGCTGCTCGACGACCACGGGACCCTGGCCCTCATCGACTGGGAACGCGCGGAAATCGGGCCCCTCGTCAGCGACTTCGTGCGCATCGCCGACACCTGGATTGACGCGCCCGAACTTGAAGCCGCCCTGTTCGACGGCTACGGCCGCACGCTGTCCCCGGACGAGGCCCAAGCGCTCAAGGGTCTGTCGGCCCTCGACGCGCTCAGCGGCATCCAGTACGGCGCCACCCACGGCGACCCCGAACTCGTCGAGCGCGGGCATCGCACCCTGCACCGGCTCCGGAAGGAGGCATGACGACATCCGATCCCACGGCATCGGAGCGGGTCAATGAGCATGCCTGGCGTACGGGCGCAGGCAGCTCGACCGGTCCCGACCACCACACCTACACCTTCGAACGGATTCAGGAGCTGCCCTTGGGGCGCTGAGCAAACGCCGGCTTCCGCCAGCCGGCATCCATCGCCGAACCACCATGCAGTTGGCGCCGACGCCGGAGGCGAAGGCGCACGAGGCCCCGTAAGGAACCCCTCTATGACCGATGTGACCCTGGCCCCCGACGAAGCCACCCGGCTTCGCAACAAGGTCGTCGACCAGCTCAAGGAGGACGGCACGATCGTGTCGCCCGCGGTCGAGGCCGCCATGCGCAAGGTGCCCCGGCACCTTGCCGTGCCGGAGGCGTCGCTGGAGGACGCATACAGCACGTACAACGCCGTGATCACACAGGAGGACGAGCACGGCAATCACACCAGCTCGGTGTCTGCTCCGCAGATCCAGGCGATGCAGCTGGAGCAGGCCGGCATCCGGCCGGGTGACAACGTGCTGGAGATCGGCACCAATGGGCCGAACGCTGCCTACCTCGCGGAGCTGGTCGGGCCCACCGGTCAGGTCACCACCGTCGACATCGACCCCGCGCCCGCCGACCGAGCCAAGCGGTTCCTCACCGAGACCGGCTACACGGACGTCAACGTCGTCGTCGCCGACGCCGAGAACGGCCTTCCCGAGAACGCCCCCTACGACGCGATCGTGGTGACGGTCGGCGCCTGGGACATCCCGCCCGCCTGGATCGACCAGCTCAAGGACGACGGCCGGCTCGTCGTACCGCTGCGCATCAACGGCTTGACCCGCACCTACGGGTTCGTCCGGCAGGCTGACCACCTCGTCGCCACCAGCGCCCACGTGTGCGGTTTCGTGGCGGCACAGGGCGCCGGCTCCCACACGCAGCAGGTCATGCAGCTCCCCGGAGAGGAGGGCGTCACGCTGCGCTTCGACGAGGGCTTGCCCGCCAACCCCTCTCTGCTGGACGGCGTCCTGAACAGCGCCCGCGCCGAGACGTGGACCGGGGTGACCGTCGCCAGCCAGGAGCCGATCGGCACCCTCCAGATGTACCTGTCCACACAGGTTCCCAAGTTCTGCTTCATGTCCACCAACCCCGAGTTGACCACCGGCAAGATCGGCCCCACGGGCAACATCTGGTCCATGGTCGCCATCGACGGGCCGCACTTCGCCTACACCGTGGTGCGCCGCGACACCGAGAAGAAGACCGCAGAGTACGGCGTCCACGCCTTCGGGCCCGACGCGGCCGAGTTCGCTGAGCGAATCGCCGACGTCCTCCGCACCTGGGGCGAGAAGGTCCGCGGCGCTGACGGCCCGCGCATCGCCGTCTACGCGGCGGGCACGCCCGATGACCGGATCACCGGCGACCGGATCATCGACAAGAGGCACAGCCGGATTTCGATCTCCTGGCCGTCCGTCTGAACCGCGGCGCTGGGCCAGGGTGTTCTGCACCATCCCATCGGACAAAGAGAGTGATCGCATGACCACTGCCGTACTCGACCACCCCACCGCCCCGGCCGTGCTGCCGGTCGACGGCCTCGCCGACGACGACTTCGAGCTGGACATCAAGGTCGTCATCTCCGAGAGCCCCCTCACCGTCTTCATGTGCCCCACCAGCGACGGCTGCGGCAACACCTGCGTGAACGGGGCCAGCGCCTGCCAGTCCTCCATCGAGGACGCCGCCTGACACGTGGCGTCCGCCGGGGCGACAGCCGATCATCGCTGCCGCCCCGGCACCCTCCGTCCGCGCACCCCACAACAGGAAGGGACACCGGTGGCCCACGGAGTACCCCTCACGTATCAGTGGCAGCCTGGAATGCTGCTGCGCGCCTCCACCGTTTCCCGGCCGATCCCTGTGCCGGACTTTGACCTGCACGGCGACGACGCCACGATCCGCGGTCGGCAGTGGCTGGAGGAGGTATGGCGCGCTCCAGTGCCGACGGCGCTGTCCGCAGCCAGCCCCGTCCTGTGCCAGCGCGTCGCCGAGATCCTGAACGGCACCGTCACCGACGACCGCCGTATCAGGCGGGCCGTCCGGTCTGTTGCCGCCTACCTCCTGCGGTGGAACCACCGGCCCACCCCGTTCGGGGTTTTCGCCGGCGTCGCCCCCGCTGAGCCCACTCAAGCCGCCCACATTCTGTGGGGTGAGGGGTACCGGACTGTTCTGCGGCCTGACTCCGACTGGCTGACGGACGTCATTACCCGCCTGGAGAGCCACCCCGCTCTGCTGGCCCGGCTGACGGTCGTGACCAACAACACCGGCCGCTCCCGCGGCAACCGGCATGTGGTGGACGGGATGCCGACTGACGCGCACACCTCCGGCTACGCCCCCATCGAGCTGTCGGTCCGCCTCACCCGGCCCGTGGCCGCCGTGCTGGAGGCTGCCCGCACCCCGATCCCGTACGAGCTGCTCGTGCACCGTCTGTCCGGGCAGTTCCCCACCGCACGCCCCGAGCAGCTCGCCGGACTGATCTCCGACCTACTGAGCAAGCACATCCTGATCAGCAGCCTGTGGCCCCCGATGACGTCCGTCGACACGCTCGCCCACCTATGCGATGAGCTGGAGAAAGCAGACGCCACCGGCATACCCGACATCGCAGAGCTGGCCTCCCAGCTCGCTTCGATCCGGGGTGGTTTGAATCACCCGGACACCGTCGCCCCTTGGACGCTCGGCGACCCGCTGACGCAGAGCATGCAGCATGTGAGTTCCACCGGGCGCGTCCCGCTGCTGGTCGACGCCGCACTGGACTGCACCGCCTACATCCCCGAAGCCCTCCTGTCCGAAGCCGCCGAGGCAGCCGGGGTCATGCACCAGCTGTCGCCTCATCCGTACGGGTATCCGCAATGGCGCGACTACCACCAGCGGTTCCTGGACCGGTACGGCAACGAGGCCCTCGTGCCCGTACTGGATTTGGTCGCGGACAGCGGCCTCGGCCTGCCCGCGGGCTTCCTGGGCTCCGAGCGCGCCCGCCCGCCATATGAGGTGACCGACCGGGACGAGAAGATCCTGCGCCTGCTCCAGGAGGCGATGCTCGGTGGGAGGCGTGAGCTGGTCCTCACCCGGGCGACGATCGCCGACCTGACCGCCGGCCACACCGAACCGCTGCTGCCCGTGCCCCGGGCTGAGATCGCCGTGGAGATCCACGCCCCCACTCTGGAGGCCGTGCAGGGCGGCGACTACCGGCTGCTGGTCACCGGAGCCCCCCGCCCCGGCAGCAGCATGCTCGGCCGGTTCGCGCACCTGCTCCCGCCGTCCGCTCAGACCGCGCTCACCGACTCGTACGCGACCGCCGGCCCCGGCGCCATCGCGGCGCAGCTGTCGTTCACCCCTCGCCGGCGCCGCAACGAGAACATCGCCCGCACCGTGCAGGTCCTGCCCTTCACCATCCCTCTCGGCCAGCACCACGAGCCCGGCCCCGGCGTGATCACGTTCGACGACCTGGCGGTGACTGCGGATACCCGCCGTTTCTATCTGGTGCGCAGGTCCACGGGGCAGCAGATCGAGCCTCGCGTCACCCATGCGCTGGAAGCGTCCATCCACACACCGCCGCTCGCCAGGTTCCTGGCGGAGATCACCACCGCCCGCAATGCCGCCTACCGGGCGTTCACCTTCGGCGTCGCCGCCACCCTGCCCTACCTGCCACGCGTGCGGTACAAGCGGACGATCCTCGCGCCTACCCGTTGGTTGCTGTCCGCCGAGGAACTGCCCGGCCGGTCCGCCCCCATGGCCGACTGGGACAAGGCACTGGCCCGATGGCGCGAACGGCTCTGCGTCCCCGATCGCCTTGCTCTGGTCGAAGACGGCCAGCAGCTGCCCCTCGACCTGGACCAGCGCATCCACCGGGCGCTGCTGCGCGCCGGCGTGGACCGCAACCGCGTTGTCGAACTGCGCGAAAGCACCACTGCGCGGGACTGGGCATGGATCGGCCGCCCCCACGAGCTCCTGATCCCTCTGGCGAACTCCACCCCCGCCGCCCCGCCCCGCCTGCCGGAGGCCGCTGCCGCCGCCCCCGCGCCCAGCCAGCCCACCGTCCTGTATGCCCGTCTGTTCGCGCACCCCCAGCGCTACGACGAGATCCTGACCGGCCACCTGCCCACTCTGCTCGACCAGTTCACCACCATGCCGCTCTGGTGGTTCAGGCGCCATCGCGACACAACCCGCCCGGCCTCCGACCAGCATTTGGATCTGTACCTGCGCCTTCCCGATTCAGCCGCCTTCGGTCCGGCCGCCCAACTGGTCACCGGCTGGGCAGACGCCCTCAGCAGCCAACGTCTGGCGTCCCGCCTGGAGTTGGCCACCTACCCGCCTCAGACCGGCCCGTACGGGCACGGCCCCGCTCTGGACGCCGCGCACCTGGTGTTCGCCGCGGACTCGGCCGCCGGCGTGGCGCAGATCCGTGCCGCTGCGGATGACGCCGCCACGGGGCAGGCCCTGACGGCTGCGAGCATGTTCGACCTGACGGTGCGGTTCATCGGCGACGCAGATCAGGCGTCGGACTGGCTGACCCGCACTCTCCCTCAAGAACGCGGCCCCATACCTCGGGATCGAATCGCCCTGGCCCAGGCTCTGGCCGATCCCGAGCACACCGCTCTCCAAGCCCTGCGGGGCGGCCCCGAGGTCGCCGCCGCCTGGCGGCAGCGCGCTGCCGCCCTGACCGCCTACCGGCAGCAGCTGGCCACCGGGCACAACTCCGACAGCGTGCTGCTGTCGCTGCTCCACGAGCACTGCGTGCGGGCGCTGCCCGTCGACCCCGATCGCGAACGCGCCACCGGCAGGCTCGCCAGGGCCTGCGCCCTGCGACACCGGGAGCGGCAGCCATGACCACCGCAACCAGCCCGGCCCTGCTGGCGGACGCAATCGCCCTCCACCTGGCCACCCCCGTCCCGCCGCCCCAAGACCAGCCCTGGGCGGCTCAGGACCTGGCCGCCGGCGCCGCGGGATCTGCGCTCCTGCACATCGAACGCGCCCGTACCGGAGACGGCACCTGGCAGCAGGCACACCCCTGGATCAAGACCGCCGTCGCCACCACCGTCAGCGCCGCCGACACCAGCGGCCTGTACCTGGGGGCGCCTGCGGCAGCGTTCATGCTTGACTGCGCCGTCACCGCCGAGGCGCCCCGGTATCAGGACGCGCTGGCAGCCCTGGACCACCACGTGGCTCAACTCGCCCACCGCAGGTGCGACGCGGCTCGGACTCGTATGCGCTACGGGCGTCCAGCCAACTTCCGCGAGTACGACATCTTTTACGGGCTCACCGGCATCGGCGCGTACCTGCTGCGCCGGTCTCCGTCCGGCGCCGCGATGGCGCGCGTCCTGGCCTACCTCGTACGGCTGACCCGCCCCATCCGGCACGGTGACCAGGGGATGCTGCCCGGCTGGTGGGTCGATCACCAGCCCGACCTCACCCCGTCCACCGTTCCCGCCGGCCACGCCAACTTCGGAGCCGCCCACGGGATTACCGGCCCGCTGCTGCTCCTTGCCCGCGCCCTGCGCCAAGGCGTGAGGGTCGACGGTCAGGAAGACGCCGTCGACACCATCCTTCACTGGCTCGATACGTGGCGGCAGGACGGCCCCGCCGGATCCTGGTGGCCCGAGCACCTCCGCCTCGGTGAAGTCCACGCCGGCCGTCCCGCCCAGCAAGGCCCGGCACGGCCCAGCTGGTGCTACGGCACCCCCGGCATCGCCCGCGCCGGGCAGCTCGCCGCCCTCGCCCGCCGCGACCCGGATCGCCAGCGCCTGTACGAGGACGCCCTGGTCCGCTGCCTGACCGATCCCGATCAGCTGTCCAAGATCACCGACGCCGGCCTGTGCCACGGCTGGGCGGGCGTCTACCAGACCGCCTTCCGCGCCGCCCACGACGCCGCCACCCCGGCCCTGCGCGCCACCCTGCCCGACCTGGCCGCCGCCCTGACCCGGCACGCCCATCCCTGCCGCGACGCCGGCCTCCTGCAAGGCGACGCGGGCACCGCCCTCGCCCTGACCACCGCAGCCCACGACGCTGCGCCGACCTCGGGATGGGACGCATGCCTACTGATCGACTGATCCAGCCCGTCCGCCTGGAAGCGACCCTGAACGCCGTGCTGGACGTCCTGGCCGGCACCGACACGGACACCGCCGCAGCCCGCGCCGGACTCGAGCTCACGGACCTGGACGCCGCCGTCGCCGTCTACCAGCAGGCCGGGCAACAGGCCCTCGCCCAACAGGCGGGGCCCCCGGCATGGCGTCAGCTGTACATCCAGTTCACCGACTGGGCCAAGGCCGAGCAGACGGCCGCCGACCACATCGCCCCCGTCCTGGACCAGGCCCAACAGGACGGCCTGATCACCGGGTGGTGGTTCATCCGTAAGCACCCGTGCTGGCGGATGCGGCTGCTCCCGGCCTTCGGGACGCAACTCCCCCTGGCACTGACCGACATGCTCGACAAACTCACGGCCGCCGGACAAGTCCACCGCTGGTGGCCCGGCATCTACGAACCCGAAACCGCAGCGTTCGGCGGCGACACCAGCATGACCATCGCCCACACCCTGTTCCACGCCGACAGCCACGCCATCCTCACCACAGCTCATGGCGAGCTGGGCCGCCGGGAGTTGTCACTGCTGCTGTGCGCCACCCTGATGCGCGCCGCCGGACTGGAGTGGTACGAGCAAGGAGACGTGTGGCACCGCGTCACCCGGGAACGGCCCCTTCCCTCAGACGTACCGGCCGCCAAAATCCACGCCATGGCCGACAGCCTCCGACAGTTGCTCATCGCTGACACCAGCCCCTCTGGTCCCATGCTCCAGTCGGACCGCACCCTCAAGCCCGCCGCCGACTGGGTGAGCGCGTTTCGGCAGGCCGGAAGAGACCTCGGCACAGCCGCCCGGGACGGAGCCCTCGACCGCGGCCTGCGCGAGGTCATCTCCTACCACGTGATCTTCCACTGGAACCGGATCGGCCTGCCCGCCCGCACCCAGAGCGTTCTCGCTCACGCGGCACATACCGCGATCCTGCATCCCGCTGACCCCACGGACAGGCCGATGCCATGACCGCGCCGCCACAGCACCCACAGGCAAGGCTCCGTCGGCTCTCCAAGCGCTTCCCCCTGGTCAGCCGGTCCCACCTCGTCTACCCCAGCTTCGCCGCGCGGATCGACGAAGTCCGCACCTGCGGGGAGAAGTCGGCGCAGGACGGACCTCTCCTCGACCGGATCAACCTCGCATGCGCCACCTGGAACCTGTCCGCACTGATCGCCTCCGACTGCGGGCTGACCGACCTGGCGACAGACCTCTGCCGGCGTCAGCTCCGTCTCTTCCAGGCAGCATGGCCCGTCACCGGGGACACCGCCATCGCCAGCCTCCAGCCCATCGTCAACCTCGTACGACTGACCGCCCGAACGGGCGACCCTCAGGCCGCCTATCAGCAGCTCATGAAGGTGCACCGCGCCGCCCGTGACGGCGGCACCGTGACCGTCCACGGACAGGCCATCGACCTCACGGGCTTCACCACCGAAGCCACCTTGGACCACATCCAGCCCTGGCTCCACGACCTCTTGCTCGACGACGGCACCCGGCTCCTGGTCGCCGCCGGCCAATGGCATGAGGCGGCAGAACACGCGACCGCCTACGACGAGCGGCCCGAGCGGCTGTACGGCAGCAGGCAAGCACGCATCGTGGCGAACCTGCATACGGACGCTCTGGACACGGCCAACTCCCTGATCGACAAGGCCACGATCACGGAGCCGTGGGAGGAAGCCGTCGCGCAGATCCTCCGCCACTACGCCGACCACCTTGCGGGCCGCGCCACAGCAAGAGGGTTCGCCGCTACGGCACTCGCCGTGCGGGATGCGCTGGAGCCGGACCCGCCACACCTGCGCATGTTCCGGGTGCGGCTGGCCCTGGCGGCGATCGACCTGGCGCCGGAAGGCTGCGAAGTCCTCGCACGCCCCCTGTACGACGCGATCGTCAGCGACACCACACAGGCGCGGGACGCGTACGCAGCACGCGAAATCCTCCGCCACCCCGCTCCACCGGCTGACGAGTGGTCACGCCACGAGCTGGAGGCGATCGTCCACGACGGCGGCCTCGGCCGGGGCACCCTGCCGGAATCGGTGCTGTCCACGTTGATGCGGGCTGTCAGCACGGCTGGGGCGAGCCTCGCTCAGTGCCTCACTGAGGAGGGAGGTGTATCGCCGCATGCGAGAGGGCCAGGCGTCAGCTGATGCAACGACCACCGATGCTCTGGGGGCGTGGGACGCGTGCCGCTCTCACCCGCCACGCAATCGCCGCCTTCGACCACACCTGAGTGCTTCCGACCAGCAGGAGGCTGGGCCATCGGCTGCGCCGCCATGTCGCCTGTGTGGAGGCGCAAGCCACCGACGCGCCTCCCCGTCGTTCCACCCCGCCAGCCCCTAACCTCGCGCGAATGGAGACCACCGTGACGCCCGTCACCGATCCCGCCGTATGGCGGAATGAGCTCGTGAGCCGCCTCGTCGACAGCGGCCACCTGCGGACCCCGGAAGTCATCGCCGCGTTCCGGGGCACCGATCGCCACCGGTTCCTCCCTGGTGTCGACCTTCAGAGCGCCTGCGTCGACGACGCCGTGGCGATCAAGCACGACGCGACGGGCGCGATGCTTTCCTGTATCTCCGCACCCTCCATCGTCGCCACCCAGCTCGAACAACTGGGCGCCCAGCCCGGCCACAAGATCCTCGAAGCTGGGGCCGGCACTGGTTACAACGCCCGGCTGCTGTCAGATCTCGTAGCTCTCGAAGGCCATGTGTGGACCGTGGATGTCGACCAGGACCTCGTCGATGGCGCGCGGAAGAACCTCGCGCAGGCCGCGGCCGCAAACGTCACAGTCGCACTGGGCGACGGCGCCGCCGGTCTGCCCGAACATGCGCCCTTCGACCGCATCCAGTTCACGGTCGGCGTCGGGGACATCCCCGTGCGGATTCTCGACCAGCTCGCCCCAGGTGGACGCCTCGTCATCCCGATGCGGATTCGCGGCAGCATCTCCCGCAGCTTCGCGTTTGAACGCGACGGCCAGACCTGGCGGACGGTCTCCACCGAGATGATGACGTTCGTCCCCCTGCGCAAGGGCGTCTGCAACGACGTCCGAACCATGGTCGACATGGCAGGTGACGGCGACGTGCGCTTGGAGACCTACAGCGAGCAGAACGTCGACCGCGAGGCGATCCGCACCGTCCTGGACCAGCCCCCAGCCGAGATCTACACCAACGTGAAGTTCCGCAAGGGCGACTCCTACGAGTGGCTCTACCTGTATCTGGCATACGTGCTGCCGAACGGCCTGTCCCGGATGCCGGGGTCCCGCTCCGGCCTCATCCCGAACTTCGGCTGGGGCTCGATGACCGCACTCGACAATGACTCCTTGGCGTACCTCACGAAGCGGGAAGGCGAGGACGAGCACGGCACGTTCTGGCAGATCGGCGTCATCGGCCACGGCCCGCGCGCCTCGGAAGTAGCCGACCAGGTCGCCACCGAAATCAGCGAGTGGAACCAAAGCTGGGGCAACGGCTCACCCGACCCAAGCTTCTGCATGGCCGTTGGTGACGCCCGCAACCAACTGACAGCCTCCGAACCGCGCTTCGTCATGGACAAGCCCTGCAGCCGCCTCGTCGTCGACTGGCCCCGCAGGAGTTGAGCCGACGATGTCACCACAGCAATGGAGAGAATTCAGTCCGGTTGACCAGCATCACCGAACATGCAGCGCAGCGGTATTTCCCGTTCTGGGTGCCAACACCCTTGTGCGCCATGCATTTTTCACAGGCTTCTGACCTGAGAGCATCGATTACTTCCCTGGTTTACCTGTAAAATCAACGAAGGCCGGAAACGGTCACCCGGGCGTCGCGGACATGACGCGAGACGACAAGTCTGCGCCCCCGGAGGACATCGTGCCTGCCCCGTTTCCCGCCTTAGCCGGTATGACGGCCCATCTCGGCCGCGCACGGACCAATTCGGTCACCAGCTGCGCATGTGCGCCATCCTTCAGGCGCGCCAAGGCTTCGCGGGTCATTGCCGCCGACCCGATTGGCAGCGCGGGGCCCCTCGGACGCACTCGCCCAGCAGAAACCCAATTCCGTGAGCATCACTGTCTCCCTGGTTGTTGTGCTGGCCGTCATGGTGTGGCTGCTGATCCGCAAAGGCGGCCTCAAGGCCGGCCACGCAATAGCGGCCGTGCTCCTCGGCTTCTATCTCCACGACAGCTCGCTCGCTCCGTCCATCAGCCGCATCGTGCAGAGTGCGGTCGAGACGATCAGCGGGATCCGTATATAGACCGGCCGCCGGGGCACCCCCGTGGACCCGGGCCGTACGCCGCCTCCCCCGTCGGCTGCGGTCTGGCGCGCGTGCCCCGGCGGCCACTCCCACCCGAATCCCGGCCTGCACGCTGCGGTCCCCGCGCCCGGTGCGGGTGCGCTGCTCGCTCGTTCCCTGCCGGCCATTCCCTCCTCCCTGTCAGGACCACGTTCTTCGAGGTCACCAATGTCTGATCAGTCACGCCCGCGACCCATCGGTCACCGACGTGGCCAGCGCCGACGTGCGCGCGGCGCCGAGCCCCTACGCACCGAGAAAGGGCTGCATCTGCGGCTGCGGCTTCTGGTACTCGTGCCCGCCCTCTTCGTCGCGGCGATCTTGTGTACGGCGGCTGCCGTCGGCACGACGGCACGCGTCCATGTGGATGGCTGGATCATCGGGGCCGTGGCAGCAGCCGCCGGCCTGGCCGTGCTGGTCTCCGCGGACTGGATGGCAGTTCGCACGGCGGCTGAGCTGCACCGGCAGCGCAGCGAGTACAGCGATTCAGTGCATGGCTGGCTGCGGCACTTCCAAGCTGGCGTGGACGAAGGACGCAAGAGCATCAGCGATGCTCTGGAGCAGATCGACCGGGGCGAGCGGCCTTCCCCTCCCGACTTCTCCACAGCGCAGGCGAACTCCGGGGGCAACCCGTGGAATGAAACCGAGGCCGCTCTGTTCCAGTTGCACGCAGATACGTGGCGGGCGGTGGTGAACGGGCGGCAGACGGAACTGACGCAGGCGCTTGTCTATCTGGCCGGGGGCTTGACCCTGCTGCTCGTACGCGCGCTCGGCATCGTGACGGAGCTGACCAAGCAGGTCCAGGACCCGGACGTGCTGTATCGCGTGTTCGACGTCAACAACCTGCTCAAGCGCATGCGCCGGTCGGCTGGACGGCTGGCGGTGCTGGGTGGTGTGAAGGCGCGCACGCTGAACCAGCCGATCGGGCTGGTGGACCTGCTGCGCGGCGCGTCGGGGGAAATCGAGAAGTACGCCCGGGTCCGCATGCACACATCCACCCTGGATGTGCAGATACCGGGCTTCGCCGGTCCCGATCTGATCCACCTGCTGGCCGAGTTGGAGGAGAACGCCACTCTCTGCTCCCCGCCGGACAGCAAAGTCGTCGTGCGCGCGACGAGGGTCACCGCGGGTCTGGCCGTGGAGATCGAGGACCGGGGCATAGGCATGGCCCAGGGCGAACTCGATCGCTGCAACCGGATGTTGGCCGATCCCCAGGACACGGACCTGGCCGAGCAACTGGCCCAGCGCCAGACCGGGTTGCTCGTGGTGGCCAAACTCGCCCGCCGGTACGGCATCCAAGTGCGACTGCAGAAGAATCTCATGCACGGGATCACGGCGCTCGTGGTGATGCCGGACAAACTCCTGCTCTGGCAGAACGAGCCGGCGGCACCGTCACAGGCTCACGCGTACGTTGCCGCCACACCGGTCCCGGCAGCGCAACTCACGAGGCACCCCAGTCCTCGGCCGTCCGGCGGTCCTCGGCCCAGTCCTCCGGCCCCAGTCCCAGCGGGGACGGCGCCACTGCCTTACCGTGACGCGCGGCCTGCCCCTGAGCGGCGACCCGTCGCCTCGACAGCGACCACGCCAGCGCCGCCACTCGGCGCAACACCTGACACTCGCCCCCGGTTGCCGCAGCGAACACCACAAGCAACGGTCCATGAGCGCGCGGCCCCTGCCGAGCCAGAGGCCACCCCCATCCCGCTCCCGCCGCCGGATCCGGCCTTCGTCAGCAATTTCACCCAAGGCGTGCATCGCGCGGAACAAGCCGCGGCAGACAGCGAGGCACGACCGCCAAAGGGGAGCGCGAGCTGACCCCCGCAACGCGCCCCACACATCCTTCGTGCCTCGCTTCGCGCCTGAGCACCAGTCCGTACAGCGTACGGAGATACGGAGAATTGGAATGACCACCGACTCGACGGCAGCACAGCCGGATGTGGTTGTGGACGAGCTCCTCAACGACTTGGCCCAGCTGCCCGATGTGACGGGCGTCCTGCTCGGCACGCAGGACGGTCTGCGGCTGGCTCACGCGGGACCGAGCATGGACGGCAAACTGGCGGACCGTCTGGCCGCGGTGATCAACGGCCTGTACTCGATCGCTCACGGAGTCGACGACGGCGAGGGCCGTGTCGAACAGGTCCTCATCAGGAAGAGCAGCTTCCTGCTGTTCATCATGAGTGCCGGGAGCCCCCCGTCCGTAGTGGCGCGAAATGCGGGACGCGACCCGAAAAAGGTCGAAAGCGTGCTGGGTGTGCTGACCAACACCCGCGCGGACGAGGGAGCCGTCGGTTTCGCGATGGTCGACCTGATCAAGCGGATGGGCGAGTTGCTGACCATAGAGGCACGTGTGGGCGGGGCTCCTTCCGGTGACGGCCAGTGAGATGGCGTCCGCAAGCAGCCCGGCCTGGACCGTCGAGGACACCGAGGCCCCCAGCCTCTATGTCCTGACCGGCGGCCAGACCAAGCACACGCACGACTTGCAGATCGAGACGCTGCTGTGGGCCGAGGGAGAACCGCCTGCGGGCCAGCCGCCGGAAGTCGAACAGGCGATGGCGTTGTGCCGGGAGCAGCCCCTGGCCGTCGCTGAGATCGGCGCCCTGATCGGCTTGCCCTTCCAGATCACCAGGATTCTCATGTCCCGGCTGATCGACATCGGTGCGCTGAGTGCCGTGACCACCACGGGCTCCACTGACCTTCCCGACGTTGCTCTCCTAAAGGCCCTTCGCAATGGACTCCTCAAGCTCTGACCTCGGGCTGCCACGCCGGCTCGGCGGCGCGAATGCCACCTCCGTCAAGATCGTTGTCGCCGGCGGGTTCGGGGTCGGCAAGACCACGTTTGTGGGCGCCGTCTCCGAGATCACCCCGCTGCGTACCGAGGCCGTGATGACGGCCGCCTCCGAGGGCGTGGACGACCTCACGCTGCTGCTCGACAAGAAGGCGACCACCGTCGGCATGGACTTCGGCCGGATCACCTTCCCCCAGCTGAACACCGTGCTGATGCTGTTCGGCACCCCAGGGCAGACCCGGTTCTGGTTCATGTGGGACGAACTCACCCGAGGAGCCCTCGCCGCGATCGTCCTCGTCGACACCCGCCGCCTCGACGAAAGCTTTCCCGCGGTCGACTACTTCGAGCGACGCGGCCTGCCCATCATCGTCGCCGTGAACGAGTTCGACGACGCCTGCCGCTACGACCCCGACGAAGTCTCAGCCGCTCTCGCCCTGCCAGCCACGGTTCCGGTCGTGCTGTGCGATGCCCGCAAGAGGGCGGACGCGGCCGGCGTACTCGCCCATCTCATCGACCACGCACTCACCCGCCCACATTCCCCTGCCACCGTCCTTCAAGGAGCACAGCTGTGAACTCCCACGCTCCGTCCGACCTCCTGTCCACCGCCGGCCACGACATCGACTGGCAGAGCCACCTGCCCGAATTCTTCGACCCCACGGCTCCGCCCGTGGGCGCGTTCGACGCCTTCGCCCAACAGGTCGCCAACGCGGCCGGCACTCCGTACGCCATGCTCAACTGGGTCGGCAGCGAGCAGTTCTTCCTCGGTCTCGCCAACCCCTCCGGAGGCGAACTGCCCGTGGTGGGCCGCACCATGCCGCTGACGCACGGCTTTTGCCCGCACGTCGTCCAGCGCCGGGGCTCGCTGGTCCTGACCGATGTCCTCGATTTCGACGAGTTCGCCGGCAACTCGGTCGTCGACGAGATCGGGGTCCGCGTGTACGGGGGAGCCCCTCTCATCGACGAGCGCACGAACCATGTCTGGGGCACGGTCTGCGTGGTCGGCACCGAGCCGCGCAACCGCTCGGAAGGTCGCCCGCTGTGGACGCTCATCGACCACTACCGCGACCTCTTCATGACCGAGTTCTACCGGCGTACCAGCTCGTAGCAACACCCGCGCGCCCGGCCGCACCAGCCGCGACCACCACCCCGAGGGGGAGACAACGATGCCCACGATGTCGTCCACGACTCCGGTCACGCCCGACTACGAAGCCCTGGTCCAGCAGTTCGACGAGTTCGCCGCTGCGGAAGTCACCCCCCGAGTCCAGCGCATGGAGTCCTCCCCTCACTCCGTGGAACGCGACCTGGCCCTGCTCATGGCCGAGCAGGGATGGTTCGGCGCCACGATCCCGCGCCAGTACGGTGGTATGCATGCGGGACATCTCGCCAAGACCCTCATGATCCAGAGCGTGGCGCGGGCATCAGGCGCGGCCGGCGCCGTCCTGCAGGCGAGCCAACTGCCCGTATCAATGATCATCCACTTCGGCAGCGACGAGCAGAAGGCTCTGCTGCTGCCCCAGATCTCCTCCGGGGACACGCTGCTGTCGATCGCGGTGACCGAAGAGGAGACCGGCAGCCATGTGCTCGGCCTGGAGACCACCGCCCGCCGCGACGGCAGCGACTGGATCATCGACGGCAGCAAGGTCCACATCGGCAACAGCCACATCGCCCACATCCACTGCGTCGTAGCCCGCACCGCCTCCGCCGAGAAGGCCAACTCCCGCGCCCTGACCGCCTTCCTCGTCGAACACGACCGCGCCGGACTGACCGTCGAACCGCACCGGCCCGCCCTCGGCCTCCACGGCTTCAGCTTCGGCAAGCTCACCTTCGACGGCGTACGAATACCCGAAGCCAACGTGATCGGCGAAGTAGGCGACGGCAAAGACATCGCCTACAGCAGCAGCATCCTCTACGGCCGGCCCAACCTCGCCGCGGTATCCCTCGGCATCCACGAAGCGATCATGGAATGCGCCGCCAGCTTCCTTGAGGGACGCCGCCGCTACAACGGCACCCTCGCCGACCTGCCCGTTCTGCGTGACCGGATCGGTGCCATGAAGTCCCGGCTGATGGCCTGCCGCGAACTCGCCCACCAGGCCGTACACATGCTCGACCACGGCCAGAGCTGCGACGGCGAACTCATCAACTCCAAGTACCTCAACCACAAATGGGCCGTCGAATCCGGCCAGGACGCCATGGAACTGCACGGAGCCCACGCCCTACGAACGGACTACCCCCTCCAGCGGCTCTGGCGGGACGTCCAGCACACCTACTCCCCCGCCGGAACCGGCGAGGTCCAGCGCCAACGTCTAGCCGAAACCGAGCTCGGCGCCCCTCCCATCCAGTGGTCCGAACGACTCGCCGCCAAAACCTCGCTCTTCCTCCCCACCAGCACAGCCGCCTAACTCCCAGGCACCCGCGCCCTCAAACACCACAACCAACTTCGGGGAACCCCGACCGCCTATCTGCCTGCCGCCTGTCCAAGCTCCACCCGTCGAGTGGAGCCTGCCGACAGCGCGGCTAACCGTGGAACAGATCACGCGCCACGACCTTCCCACCCCATCTCCCACTCAACCGACACGGAGCACCTCCATGACCAGCACAACTCCCGCCGTACGTACGACCGACACGGACGTGTCCGCGCTGTTGGTCGAGACGCGACGGGAGCTGGACAGCATCGCGAACCGGGGCATCGTCTCCGCCCCACGTGCCGTCGCCGACACTCTCACCACACTGAAGGAGCTCGCCCCCACCCTGATCCCGCACGCCCGCACCCTCGCCGCAGCGCTCGGCGACAGGGAACGCTCCGAACTCCACGAGCTGATTGAGCGGACCGAGGCCCGCTCCAACTCCCGGCCGCGGGCGGACCTCGCGTACGAACACCTGCTGGTGCTGGTCAGCCAGTTGCAGGAGCTGCTGCGCTGGCTGGAGCGAGCGCACGGCATCTCGTGTCGACGCACACAGGCAGCCGTCGCCAGGCGCCGCAGCAGCGAAGAATTTCATCCGAACCAACTGGGGTAACGGTCTGCACGTGGTGCCAATCGGCGCTCGTCATCGCCACCTTCGAGCTGCACGCCCGTGCAACAGATCCTCAGCACCGCCGTATAACCGGGGCCAACGGCGCGCGAAGACCCCCCTGCCGTGCCCCGAAGTCCCGGCTGGTTTGGCCCGCCTGACGCGGCGGGGCGGCAGACCGAGACGCCCTACCCGCTGAACGAGTGCCTTCCAATCCCTCTTCGACGACATCGAGGAACCGACCGACCGTGAATCAGCTCCAGACCTCACCCCCGCTGTTCCCGCACCAGCAGGAGGCCGTGGACGTCCTGGCCAAAACCCTGATCGACTCCAGCCGGGTCACCGCAGTGATGGCATGCGGGACAGGCAAGACGCGGGTGGGCGCCGAAGTCGCGGGCCAGATCGCCGAGTTCGGTTCCCGGCGCCGCCTAGTGGTCGTCCCCACCCTGGAACTAGTCCGCCAGACGATGATGGAATGGGCACACCAGCTCGGGCGGCACCGGCTGGGCCGCATCATCGCGGTCTGCTCGGACCGCGAGGTCCTCTCCGCCCACCGCACCGGACTGCAGGACGAACTCGCCAGCGCCGAGGCCCACGTCGCCAACGACGCCGCCCAGCTGGCAGCCCTCGCCAAAGACCCGGGGCCGCTCACCATCGCCTGCACCTACGCCAGCCTCCACATCCTGGCCCAGGCCCAGGCCCACCACCGCATGGCGCCTCCGGACATCGCCGTGATCGACGAGGCCCACCGCACCGCGGGTGCCGCAACCAAAGCCTGGGCGGCCATCCACTACGACGACATCATCACGGCGCGACGCCGCCTGTATCTCACCGCCACTCCCCGGATCCTCGACGACGAGGGCGAGGACGTCATCAGCATGGCGGACGAGCACCTGTACGGCCCGGTCGCCTACCGGCTGCCCTTCGCGACCGCCATCGACCTCGGCTTACTGGCCCGCTACCGCCTCGTGGTCCCCGTCGTTACCAGCAGCGAGGCCCACCAACTGCTCGGCCGGGACGACGCCTTCCTGCGCATCGGCAGGACCGCCGTGGCCGCCCCCATGCTCGCCAAGCAACTAGCCGTGCTGCGCGCCGCCCACGAGCACGGCATCCGGCGCATGATCACCTACCACGGCAGCATCGCCGAGGCGAAGTGGTTCGCCACGCTCCTGCCCCACGCCCACGCTCTCCTGCCCCCCGATCAACGCCCCACCGCCTTGGCCGCCGAGCACGTCCACGGCAACCAGACCGTCGCCCAGCGGCGCAAGGCGCTGGACAGGCTCGCCGGACAGGAAGACGGCCTGATCGTCGTCTCCAACGCACGCGTCCTGTCAGAAGGAGTCGACGTCCCTGCCGTGGACGCCGTCTGCTTCCTCAGCCCGCGCAGCACGATCGACACCATCCAGGGGACCGGCCGGGCCATGCGGCTCAGCGACCGCAGCCGACCCAAAACCGCGACCATCATGGTGCCGGTCTTCCTCCAGCAGGACCAGGATCCCGAAACCGCGCTGAGCTCCACCCCCTTCGGCCCGGTCTGGCAGACGGTGCGGGCCCTCGCTTCACACGACGAGACACTGCACCAAGAACTCGAAACCGCCCGCCGCTCCCTCGCCACCCCCACCGCTACCGGAAAGGTCCGGCTCGGCGCCGGCACCGAAGGTGAACTGCCCGACTGGCTCTCTTTCACCGGCATTCCCGTCCCTCCGGACTTCGCCGACGCCATCACCGTACGGACGGTTCGCGCAGCCACCACCGTCTGGCCCGAATACCTCCAGGCCGCCGAAACCTACCGGGCCGAGCACGGGGACCTCCGTGTCCACGAGGACTACCGCACCCCCACCGGACTGGGCCTGGGGCGCTGGATCGCATACCTGCGCAAACTCCACCGGCTGGGCAAACTCTCACCTTCCCAGATCGAAGAATGGGAAGCCCTCGGGATGACATGGTCAGTTCCCGATCAGAAACTACAGAAACTGATCCACGAGCTAAGAGAATTCAAGAAGGAATACGGACACCTGGACGTCCCGAAGACCTACGTCGCCAAGAGCGGCGACCGCGCGTACCCGCTCGGCCAGACATATGCCAGCCTGCGTACCTCCTACAGATACGGACAGGTGCCGGATGCCAAGGTCGCGGCCCTCAACGCGGAGGGATTCATCTGGGACCGAGCCGAGTACGTCTGGAATCAATTCGTCTCAGACTGCCGCGAGTTCATGATCTGGCATGGCCACCTCGACATACCCCAGACCTACGTCCTGCGCGGTCGAAGCATCGGCCAGCAGGTTTCCGGATTCCGTACGCATCCGGACCGCCTAAGTCCCGAGCAACACCGAACACTCGACCGCATAGGCTTCGTCTGGGACTCGCTGCAATTTCGCTGGGACCTCCATATAAAGGTAGTTACCGACTTCAAGGCCGAACACGGGCACCTGAACATCCCAGGCAGCTATGTGATCGAAAAGCCCGTCCTTCTTCGCCCGCGCAGCTGGATGAACACATGCATACAGAAATACCGGAAAGGAAAACTCAAACCGGAGCGACATCAGCAACTCGTGGCCCTCGGAATGAAATTCCCCGACTAGCAGGAGAGGCTGTGCCCAGTGAAGATCTCCGCCGCGGGCGCGCCAATGCCTGACCGGTCGGCCCGCCATGCTGATCAAGCCGCTCCGAGCTCGATCGCGCCCCAAACATGCCGTCATCCCACCCACCTCATCGGCCTCATCCGTATCGACCGTCGGTGTTTCGGCCACCGCCGTCATGTGGTGGACCCGCCTGAATCAACGGCCACGAGCGTGCGGACCGCGAGATTGGGCGGCTGGGGATACGACTCAAACACGTGTGTTCGAAGACGGGCGTCGCGTCGTTGTTCCGGTCATCATCAGCCATCCCCCCAAGTCGGTGCTGGAGGTTCCCAGTTGCCTGTCGTTCAGAATGCCCCGAATGAACTCCCGACGGCCGCATGGCCGTTTGCGTCTTCCTCCCGGTTTACCGACAGGGCGAGGGGAGGTGGCCGGTGAGCGCCGAGCCCGCCTCTCCGGCGCCTGATACGGCGGCGCCGCGCCGGTTGCCGCCTCCACCGCCTGCCGAGCTGCGCTACGGCGGCCGGCACGCCAAGAATCCCCTGACGGACGCATCGTTTGCGCAGATGTGCCGGCGGCTTCCGTCGGTGCTGGCGCAGACCGCACGGATGGCGTGGGCGATCGACCGACGGGCTGTGCTGCTGCTGGTGGGTTGTCAGCTGGCCATCGGCATCAGTGCCGCCGTTCTGCTCACCGCCGCATCCCGTGCGATGCGCTGGATCCTGGCCGACGGCGAGGTGGCCGACCGGCTCCACCAGGCGCTGCCGGCCCTGCTGATCATCGCCTGCGCGTCGGCGGTGGGGCGGGTGGCGACCGCGCTGTCCTCATACGCGGACGGCCGGATCACCCCACGGTTGACGACCGAGTCCGACTGCGCCCTGGTGGCGGCGGTGTGCCGGATGGAGGCCGCCGCGCGGGCGGAGGACGGCTGCGCGGACCGGCAGGAGGCCGCGGAGATGGGGGTGGTCCGCAGCCACGTGATGGTGCAGGACGCCACCCGCTTCACCGCTGCCATCGTGCGTATGGTCAGCGCGAGCGGGGTGCTGTCGGTGCTGCACCCGCTGTTGCTGCCGCTGTTGCTGCTCGCCGTCGTCCCCGCCGGCGTGGGCGCCGTCCTGCACGCCCGCGTCAGCTACGAGACCCACTACGCCAACGTGGGCGACCGCAATGTTCGGCAGAACCTGCGCGGCTGGGCGACCAGCGTGAAGTTCACCGACGAGATCCGCGCCAACGGCATGACCTCGTACCTGGTGTTCTGGTACCGGTCGATCTCGGAGCGGATCGACGCACGCACCCTCGCCGCGGCGCCGAGGATGTTGCGGATCGTGCTGATCAGTTCGGCAATCGGCGGCATCTTCCTCATCGCGACTTGGGCGGGTCTCGCCTGGCTGGCGGCCAGCGGACGGATCGAGCCGTCGATCGCGGCGACCGCGGTCATCGCGGTGCAGACCGCGCTCGCCGCCCTCAGTCAACTCGTCATCTACGGCGCAGCCATGTTCCACACCTCCCTCTACCTCGCGGACATGGGCGGTTTCCTCGACTACGCCGCCGAACGCGCCCCCAACCGAGGCGAGTTCACGCCGAGCCGGCCGGTGGAAGAGATCCGCCTCGACGAGGTCGCGTACCGGTATCCGGGCAAGGAGACTCCGGCCGTGGCGGGAGTGTCGCTGGCGGTCCGCAGCGGCGAAATCCTCGCCGTGGTCGGCGAGAACGGCTCCGGGAAGTCCACCCTTACCCGGCTGCTCGCCGCCATCTTCCTGGCAGACAAGGGCAGCGTCTCCTGGAACGGCCGCGACGTCGCCGACCTCGCCCCCGACAGCCTGTGGGACCTGTCCGGGCTGGTGCCGCAGAACTTCGCGCAGTGGCCTCTGTCCGTCCGCGACAACGTCACCCTCGGCCAGCCCCGCGAGGCGGGCGACGACCTGGTGTGGCGGGCCCTGGAGGAGGTCGGGCTGCGGGACGCCGTCGAGGAACTCCCCGACGGCCTGGACACGCTGCTGGCCCGGGAGCTGTGGGGCGGAACGGAACTCTCCGGCGGGCAGTGGCAGCGCCTGGCATGCGCGCGGGCCCTGTATCGCAGGTCAAGCCTGCTGATCCTGGACGAGCCGACCAGCCAGATGGACGCCCGCGGCGAGCACGCCATCCTCGAAGAGATCAAGACCATCGCGGCCAGCCGGATCACGATCGTAGTGACCCACCAGCTGGTCAACACCAAGATCGCCGACCGGATCATCGTGATGGAACACGGCCGGATCGCCGAACACGGAACATACGACGAACTCGCCCACGGAGGCGGCCTGTTCGCCGAACTTCTGGCCCTGTCCACCGACCGCTGACCCAACTACGTCGCGCTGTAGGGTCCGCGATTCGATGCGCAATGTCGGCTGAGGACGCGCACTCGATGCGCAAATCCGGGTCTGGGTGCGCAATGGATCACAGGACCTGCGGTGGTGTCGAAGCCGATCCCGCCCTGAACCACGCTGGGGCGGAAGAAGTGCGCACTTCCGGCCGTCCGGACGAGTGCGCATCGAGCTCGGATTCCGGCGTCTCCGCAGGAACCCGTGCGCACGAAGTCGCGAATCCTACACGCGCCCTGGCCCCCGGGGGCGCGACGACCCCACCACTTGCCCGCCGTACCGATGGAGGATTCCGTGACCGCACCAGCCGTTACCACGACCACGGCGGCGCTGCTCGTCAGCGCGGACGGCCACTACCTGCTGCATCTGCGGGACGCCAACAAAAACATCAGCTGCGCCGGACAGTGGTCCCTGCCCGGAGGCCATCCCGAACCCGGCGAAAGCCTCGACGACACGATCGCCCGCGAACTGATGGAAGAGGCCGGCCTGCACATCCCCGACCTCGTCCCGCTCGCCGTCGTCGAGGACACCGACGCCGACGGCCGGACCACCAGCCGGGTCCAGGTGTACGCCGGGACGTGGGACGGCGACCCCGCCCTGCTGCCCCTCACCGAGGGGATCATGCTGCGCTTCACCGATGCCGAGCAGATCCCGTATCTGACCATGGACCCCGGCACCACGGCCGTCATCCGCCACCACCAGGAGGGCCCACGCCCAGACGGTGGTGCCACCGACGCGTTGCCGGTGCTGCGCCTACGCGATGCCGGCACGAAGACGGTGCCGAACGTTATCGGCGTCCATCTGTACCTGGAACGGGACGGCGAGATCCTGCTCGGGCTGCGGCATCCCGACTCTGCCTACGCGCCCCTGGAGCACCACTTCCTGGCCGGTCACTGCGAACGAGAATCCGCCATCGCCTGCCTGATCCGGGAGGCTTGCGAGGAGGCCGGGTTGGTGATCAAGGCTGAGGACGTCGAACTCGTGCACGTCGTCCACCTCGTCGACTCCCCCGGCGCACAGCCGCGCCTCCAGCTGGTCTTCCGGGCCAGAACGTGGCAGGGCGAACCCCAGGTCCTCGAGCCAGACAAGTGCGTCAGCTGGGGCTGGTGGCCCGCCGACGCTCTGCCGGAGCCGACCGTCACCTACACCCGGGCCGCCATCGACGGCATCCGGCGCGGCCGCCTCTACACCGAACTCGGCTGGACCTGACCCTTGTGCCTTTCCCCTCGCCTTCTTTAGGAGATCGCCACCATGCCCAAACCCGCCCCACCCGTTTCCCCCACCACCCCAGCCGTGGACGACGCCGACGCGGCGAGAGCCCGTGCGGCCATGGTCGCCCACCTCCACGAGGCCGGGCATCTGCCCCCGGGCCCGGTGTCCGAGGCACTTCTGGCGCTGCCCCGCCAGGTACTGATGCCGCAGGCGTACGTACGACGCAGCGCACCGGACGAAACCCCACCACGCTGGGATCTGCTGGACTGGTCGGCGCCCGAGGACCGGGACGAACTGTTGCACGTGCTCTACAGCGGGGACAGCGTCGCCATCCAGCATGACCGTGAACCGCTCCTGGGCCGGGCGCGTGGCACGCGCTCGGGCGGGGCGATGACGTCCATGTCGAGCGTGACGGGGATGACCGCCGGGCTCCTGCAGGAACTGGATCTGGAGCCTAGGCAGCAGGTGCTGGATGTCGGCACGGGGGCCGCCGTGACCGCTGCGGTGGCCTGCTTCCTCAGCGGCGACGCCGGGGTCGTCACCATCGACCGCGACGAACACGTCACCTCGGCCGCCGCCACCCACCTCGCCGGCCTCGGCTACCGGCCCACCGTGGTGACGGGAGATGGCAAGGCGGGCTGGCCCGACCGGGCGCCGTATGACCGGGTGTTCGTCTCGTTCGCCGTGCCTCGTGTGCCGTCGGCGCTGGTGGAACAGCTCGCGCCGCAGGGGTTATCGCTGGCGACTGTCGGCACCAGCTCGCCGTCGTGGCCGGGATTGGCTGTGATCACGAAAACCGCTCAGGGACGCATCGAGGGAGAGCTGCGGGCGGTCGAGTTCGGGCACCGCGCCGGGTGGGGCTGGGACCGTCTCTTCCTGTCCGCCGCGTTCCGCGAGGAGATGGCCACTGCCGAAGGTGTGACCGTACGCGGGCACCGCCTGCCACCACCCCGAGAGGCGCGTGGATTCTGGCTGGCCCTCGATCACCTTCGGCCTGGACTGGTCTGCAACTTCGGCGCCGAGCACCTTCAGATCGGCGCTCCGGAGTGCGGCTCCTGGGTGCGCGTGAGCCCGGATGGTGACGGCACGTGCTCAGTCACAGAGTTCGGGCCTCGCGGCATCTGGCACGAGATCGAAGAGATCGCGGCCCAGTGGCAGGCGGCCGGCGAACCCGACGCGTACCGGATCGAGTTCTCTGCGGACGGAAAGCAGTGGGCGGTCGCCGGATCCGGCCGTAACGAGCTGTGCTGGACGCTCCGCGACGAACGCCCGGTGAAAGGGGACCCGCAGTGAACACACCCGCCGATCACCCACCCACTCCGTCTCCGGATGGCGAGGATCTGCTGTTCGGCGCGGCGGCCGACGAGTACGCCCGCTTCCGGCCGGGTGTACCCGAGCAGGTTGCGTGGCTACTGGCCGACGCCGTGAAGGGCGTACCGGACGTGACGCTGCTCGACCTCGGAGCAGGCACCGGGCAAGTTGCCGCAGCTCTCCTCCCAGCGCTTCCCTGTATTACTCACGTGGATCTGGTCGACCCCAGCCGGGCCCAACTCCGTGAAGCCGTCGTCACCCTCCACCCTCTGTTGGGGAACCGCGCTCTGTCCTGCCACGAAGTCCCGGCCGACCAGTTCAACCCTCAACGGCCTCACTACGGGGCTGCCTTGATTACCTGCTGCCGGGCCTTCCACTGGATGAACCGCCCCGCCGTACTGGCGATGGCCACCCGGGTCGCAGCCCCGCACGCGACGCTCGCACTCATGGGTGACGGCAGCCTGTGGACCCACGAAGCCGACTGGACAGGCGCGTTGAAGGGCTTGATCCAGTCCTATCTCGGGCCTGGCCGCCGTGTCGGCAGCTGCGGCACCTACAACCAGCCAAGCCGCCGTTACGAGGACGACCTCGCCGACTCCGCCTTCAGCGACGTCAGCCAGCACCTCTTCCGCTTCCCCCGGGCCTGGACGCCGCAGCAAGTGATCGGCTATCTGCGCACCACCTCGTTCGCCCGAGCCGACCTGTTCGCCGAGCGGCACGCCGAGTTCGAAGCGGAGGCGCTGCACCTGCTCGAAGGACACGCCGATGAGAACGGACGGTTGACCGAGCAGGTCGAATTCACGGTGCTGCTGGCCCGCCGCCCGGGAGGAACCGCGTGAGCGGGCAGGCTGCCGCTGGGCGGTTCACACTTCCGGTCGACGTACACCTGATCCTGCTGCGCGACAGTCCCAAGGGCCAGCAGGTGCTGCTGACCCGGCGGGCCGGACCCGTGTATGCGGCCGGGATGTGACATCTGCCCTCTGTTCACTAGGCAAGCCACCTGTCGCGTATCAGCTTGTCGAGTTTCGCGCTGGAGCGTATCCCTCCAGGGTGGTCGAGGGCATCACCGGCACGTCGTGCTCGGTGAACGCCCGCCACAGCTGGGGACGGCGGAGCCAGCCGAGGTAGCGGGCCGGTATCCCGGCCGCTACAACAGCGGTGACAGGGCGGGGAACTGGGCTCCTGAGGGCGCGACGCTCAACTCGATACCCGGGATCGGCGCCAGGCTCTGGACCAGGTGCTCGGTGCCCTTCTCGGCGGTCGGCCGTCCCGCCTAACAGGGGCAACTGTCCGGGTGTGGCATTTTGAGCCCTCTACACGACGTGCATGAGATCACGGACTCCTGGATGGTCCTCGTACGGTTGCAGTGCGGCGGCCACCTCTCGGAGCCTGGACAGCGCACGGGCCGATTCGACGCCATCGGTGAGGTGGGCCGCCTGCAGGGCCAGTGCGGTGCAGGCGTCGACGTCGCCCGAGACGCGATAGGTATCGGCCAGGTCAAGTGACGCGAGCATGTAGTCGCGGGGGTAGGCAGGGCCGGTCATGGCCAAGCGCTGCTTGAGGTAGGGCGTTGCGTCCTCTGGCTTGCGCGCGGCGAGCCAGGCGCGGCCGGTCGCTGCATCGAGCGCGTGTGGAGTGAGCCACTGTGACCACCAGGGCCCATCTGTGCCGGCGTCCTGGAGGAGCTCGTGGCCCCGGTCGCGTGCGCTGCTGAGCGCGTCGGTGTCGCCGCGGCGTCCTGCGGCGAAGATTTCCCGGTCGGCAATGACCGCGCGCACGCGGGGTGGGAGATCGCCGTGGGAGGCGACGTCGAGGAGTGTCTTGGCTTCCTGGTGCTGCCCGATCCAGGATGCCTGGTAGGCAGCCGAGGCCAGGAGGTTGTGTGCCGCGAAGCGGGCGGGGCCGGCCGGTCCGACCTCGCGGGCCAGGCGTAGTCCGGTCTGGTAGACGCGTTGCGCCTGCGCGTGGCGGTCCGCGTCGAACAGCATCCACCCGTACTGCTCACAGACCTCGATGAAGGCTGTGTGCAGGCGGTCGGCCTCGGCATTGCGGTAACGGGCGTTGATGACGACGCGGGCGACGCTCTGCCACAGTCCGTGCGCCCAGTCGAGATTGCTGGAGCTGCCTTCGGTGTCGTCCAGGTCGCGTAGCTCTTGGACGCCGTTTTCGATGCTGGCGACCAAGCGGAGGGAGAGGCGGTCGCCGCCTTGTGCGGCTCTCAGAGCCCCGCCGGACATGAGGAGTGCCAGGCCGGGCGCTGTGACAGCGGCACCGCTGAGGAGGGTACGGCGGTCCATGGAGTTGGGGTCTCCCTTGCTGATCTCGTGGAGCAGGTCGGGCAAGGCGGCGTCGCCGGGGGTGTCCAGGTATGGGCGGACAGGTTTGTGCTGGCGGCGTCGTGGCCCGTCCCAGCCCAGTTCCTGGGCTGTTACGCGGCGTCTGGCTCGGAAGCTGAGGACGGCGAGTGCGTCCGCCTGATTGGCCTTGTCGGGGCGGACTGGCACCGGCCGGATCCACGGGTATGCGCTCTTGAGGTGCAGCGGCGATAACCCGCGACGGGCACGCAGTTCGTTGATTCGCGCGGCGAGTTGTTCGGGTTTCATCCCGAGCTGCGTCAGGAGGATGGCAAGCGGTGCTGCACCTACCGGCTGTGGCTCCACCACGGCACTCCTTCCGGGCGCACAACGCGTCTGTCGACGCTAGCGCGAGGCGCTCCGGAGTGGCACCTGGCGCGGGTGAAACCTGGTGTATGTACACCGAGTTGCGTGCGTACACCCCGTCCACCCCGTAAACCGCGCGGACGACTACTCCCCGGGCCCCGTTTGCGGTTCTCTGTCGTGCACCGAACGAGGAGCAAGGGGGAGGAAAGTGGATCAACCTACCGATTCTCTGCAGTGTCGCGGGCTCGACACCACGGGTACGGGCTGGACGCTCAGCGTCTGGAACGGCCGAGCCCCCGCGCCATCATCGGCGAGTGGCTGATTAAGGATCGGCCGCCGACCGGGGGCTGCCCGGCTGGACTTGGCAGCCCGATCCCGTCCCTGTCCGGACGGTGGCGGATCTCCTGATCGCCCGGACCCCGATGTACCGGATCCGAGCCGGAGTCGCCACCGGCGGGTGGGTCGACCGCTTAGCGGACTGGATCCGCTGCCTGGAGCCCCATGCCATACCGGCGCCGGCGCTCACTCCATGGGCTGCCCACGCCCCCTTGTCCTGCACCGCCGAACTGGCCGGGTCAGCGGCATCGCTGTGCCCTGCGCTTCACACCGGGAGGAAACGAAATGACCGCCACCGACGAGGCCGTGGCCTCTTCGCACCTGGCGCAGTCCCTGGCCCCGCCGACGGGCAGTTCCCCTCCCAGCCCTGGGCGGAGGTTCACCGCCACGGGCGGGGGGATGGCGCTCGACGACCGATGGCACGCCCAGAGTGCTCGTACGGATGCGCGGGCTGCTACCAGAGGTGACGTGGTCGGACCGTGCGCGAGCGGCCAGACCCGTTACCCGCGCTACTTCAGTCGCGCTGCCGGGCCTTACCTGTGGGATCTGGACGGGAGGCGGTACGTCGACTTCACCCTCGGGTACGGGCCCGTCGTCCTCGGGCACGCCGATGAACGGGTGACCGAGGCGGTGCTCGCTGAACTGCGCAACGGCAACTGCATCGCTCCGCTGTGGAGCCGTCGCCAGAGCGAGCTCACCGACCTGCTGACCTCGGTGGTGCCCGGCGCGGAGATGGCATACCTGCTCAAGACCGGGTCCGACGCGACGAGTACGGCGGTACGGCTGTCCCGGATCTTCACCGGACGCGACAAGGTGATCCGCTGGGGCTACAACGGCTGGCACGACTGGGCGGCAGGTATCCCGGCGGGCATTTCGGAAGGGACCCGCGCCGACACGCTGCTGTTCGAGTACAGCGATCTCAGTACGCTGCGCGAGGCGTTCGCCCGTCATCCCGGGCAGGTGGCGTGCGTGCTGATGATGCCGTTCGGCGACGAGACGGCTCCCGAGGGCCACCTGCAGAAGATCCGTGACATCGCGCACGAGCACGGGGCGCTGTTCGTCCTCGACGAGATGCGTTCGGGGTTCCGGCTGGGCCTGTCCGGTGCTCAGGGACTCCTGGGCGTCCAGGCGGACGTCAGCACGTTCAGCAAGGCCATGGCGAACGGGCATCCGATCTCCGCCGTCGTCGGGCGGGCCGACGTGCTGTCGACCTTGGCCCGCACCCGGATCTCGTCGACGTTCTACGCAGACCCCGCACCGATGGCCGCGGCACTGGCCACGATCCGGATCCTGCGTGACACCGACGCGTTCGAGCGGATGTGGAAGGTCGGCTCCGCCTTCCAGGACGGCCTGTCGGCGCTCGTCGACCAGCATCGTGTGCCAGCCCGGGTGGTCGGGTACCCGCCGATGCCGTTTCTTCAGTTCACCCACGCCGATCCGGTCATGCGCGAGCGGATGAGCACGGCCTTCGCCGCCGAGGCGGCGCAGCACGGGGTTCTGCTGCATCCGAGCCACCAGTGGTTCCTGTCCGCCGCACACACCGGCGAGGACATCGAGTTCGCACTGCACGGCTGCAACCAGGCGCTGTCCGCGCTCGAACCGGTGCTCGCAACGGAAGCCGCCTGATCAACGCCGAAGCGCCTCCCTTCGTCCCGGCGCGAGCGTGCCCGTCGGCGGTTGCCCGCCGACGACGGCACAGATTCCTTCGCAACTCGCCGACGAGTTCGGCCGAAACTAGAGGAGACCACGAGTGACGACAACCCGGCTGATCGCGCCCTCCGACACGGAGCAGACGACCAGAAACCGGCTCATGGACCTGTTCGCCGAACGGCCGATCCCCGATGACGCACTGCTCGACCACCTCGAAGTCTTCATGCGCCCGCAGCGCATCAACGAGATCCTCACTCTCGAACAGCTCTACCAGCAGATCCTCGGCGTCCACGGGATCATCGTCGAGTTCGGTGTCCGCTGGGGCCGCCACCTGTCCGTGTTCAACGCGCTGCGTGCCCGCCACGAGCCGACCAACATGTACCGGAAGATCGTCGGGTTCGACACGTTCACCGGCTTCCTCGACCCGGCCCTCCAGGACGGCGACTCCGACCGGGTCTTCGCGGGCAGCATGAGCGTCACGCCCGGCTACGAGAACTACCTGGAACAGGTCCTGCGCCTGCACGAGGCCGAAGCGCCGATGGCGCACATCCAGCGGTTCGAGCTGTGCAAGGGCGACGCTCCGGAGCAACTGGCCGCCTACCTGGAACGCAACCCACAGACGATCGTGGCGCTCGCCTACTTCGACATGGACCTGCACGATCCGACCCGCGCGTGCCTGGAGCTGCTGCGCCATCACATGCCCGCCGGCAGTGTCCTGGCCTTCGACGAGCTGACGCACCCGGACTTCCCCGGCGAGACCATCGCGCTGAAGAACGCGATCGACCTCACCGGCCACCGCGTCCAGCGGTTTCCGCAGTCGCCGTACCCCGCGTTCGTGGTGCTGTGATGGGCGCCCTCACGCAGGTCCTGCGGTGGGCTGCCGATGCACACGACACCCCGGAGGATCAGGACTTCGACGACCGCGTGCTGCTCGATCTGATCGTGCAGCACGCGCTCAGCGGCCGTCTGGCCCGGCGCCTTCCCACCGGGCCGCAATGGCTGCGTGACCGGCTCGGTGGGCCCGTAGCGGCGATGCATGCCGACACCCTGGCGCTCGCCGAGGCACACATCCGTGCGGTCGATCGCATCGTGACAGCGCTCGGCGAGCAGCAGCCACCGCCGGTGGTGGTGAAGGGGATCGCTACCGGGCTACTCACCGGCCAGAAGCACCTGCTGCGGTGCGGGGACATCGACCTGGTCTGTGCCGACGGGGGGCCGCTAATCGAGACGTTGACCCGGCTCGGCTACGAGCGCACCCGGGCACCGTTCCTCCACGAACTCGGCGAATTCACCCGTGCGGGCGTCGAGATCGACGTGCACGCCTACCTTCCGGTACCCGGGTACGGCGCGGTACGGTACGCGGACCTCACACCCCCGGAGCGGGGGACCTGGTATCAGCCGCGCCGCGCTCCCTCGATGCACCCGATCCGGCACGGCCAGCTGGTCGACGGCGGCACCGTCACGGTGGGCCGGGTCAGTGTTCCCGACCCCTGCCTGCTGACGATCGTGCTCTGCGCCCACGCCTTCTTGAACTTCACCAACATGTGGTCGCTGTCGCATCGCGCCAAGCCGTACGTCAAGTTGGCCGAGCTGGCCGACCTGCACGCCCTGGTCCAGCACGAGGCATTCGATACGCAGAGGTTCCTCGCGTTGGTCGCGGAGCTGGACGCGGGGGACGCGGTGAGCTGGGCGGGCTGGGCCTCGACCGTGCTCCTCGGGAGGAATCCACTGCCCGTACCGGCCGGCACCGGACCGTTTCCCCGCTGCCTGTGGTGGGACTTCTGGGCGCGGCTTCCGGTCGACGAGGAGGCGCTGCTCCTGCCCGACTGGTTCGACCCCGCCGCCGTGACCCCCCTGCTCGGAAGCCGGATCGAACTGGACACCGGCCGCCCGGCGCCGCCCTGGACGGTCGAGGTCCGCCGCGACGGCGACCTGGTGACGGTCATGGTCGGCCTGCCGGAATCGACCGACGCGGAGGCCGAGCGCGGCCGGGTCGACTTCGGAGCGATCGGGACGGAGTGGGTCCTGTCCGATGGACAGCTGACCGCTGTCGGCGACCATGACACCTGTGACCTGCTCTCGGGACGTCGCGTCCGGCTGCGCTACCGCGTCGACCGTGCGGGCGGCAAGCTGCTGGTCGGCGTGGCCGAGCAGAACGCGTCCGGAGCGCTGCTGTCGGCCGTGCTGCTTCCCGCCACCTGGCAGACGTCGGATCGGGCGGGTGTCCGGTGATCCGCGCCGCTCAACTTCCCGGATACTCCTGGGACACGACCGGGCGGGTCGAAGCCAGTATCCAGGCCCTGATCGGTGCGCGGCTGGCGGAGCTGCCGGCGCGCGCCGCCACGGTGGCAGCCCGGCTGCGTGAGGTCACCGGGGACTGCCGCCTGGTTGCGGTCTACCTGCGGCCGGACTCGCCCGACGCCGTCGTGGGGCTGTGTGAACGCCTCGCGTCCACGCAGAGCGCTCAGGAGCGCGCCCGGTTGCATCACGAGATCGGGCGGCTCCGCTTCGCCCGCCCCGGCACGGCGGAGGTGAGCCTCACGGGCGACCTGGGACAGGTGCTGACGGGGGCCGGCGACCGTACCCGGGCCTACGTACCTGATCCCGGGCATCGGGACATGATCGGTTCCCTGCTGGACGACTTCGGCACGGGTTTCTCGGACTTCGTGGAGAGCCAGCACGAGGTGCCCGGACCGAACGCGCGTCTGCGCCAGGGCATCGTCAAGTCGTGGCGTCTGCCCGACGGCACCCGTGTGATCAGCAAACGTGCCAACCCGGCCAAACCTGGCCGGTTCGCCCAGGAACAGTTCGCCTACCGCGCCATCGCCTCCCGGCTGGCCGGCCCGGTCACCTTCGGCCGGGACAGGCGCCTTCAGCTCGCACCCCTGCTCGCGACCATCCGGGACGGCGCCACCGGGCACGTCTACGCCATCTTGCAGTGGGTTCCCGGTGAGACCGCCGAGTCGATGCTGCTGGCACCGGGCGAGCACACGTCGCTGCTGCGCGACTACCGGGATCTGATGGACGCCCTGCTCGACCGCGGCATCCTCTGGGGCGATTTGAGCCCCCGCAACATCCTCGTGCACGGCCCCGTGCACCATCTCGTCGACTTCGAGAAGACACAGGCCCCGGGCGAAGCCCCCGTATCGCACGGGGACCGGGGCGCCTACTGCCGCGGTCAGATCGGAGTCGAGGAACTCGGGGTCCTGTGCCCCGAAGACGCGGTCCGCACATGCCTGCACGGCTACCTGGACCCCGACACCTGGGACGTCAACGCGCCGGGCCCGGTGCCGTTCCCGCCGCGCCCGGAGGTGACGGCGGTGCTCGCCGGGCGCGGCGTCACCGACCCGGACCTGGGCACCTACAACCGGACCGACCGACAGATCTGGCAGGTCCGATCACCCGACCTCGACCCCGTCACCGGGCAGCCCCGCTATCCGGGCCTGGTCAATTTCCGTGTCGAGCACTACCTGAGCTGCGCCGGTCGCACCGACGCGGACGACTACGACCGCAAGACCACCGAGATCCTGATCGCGGGCCGACGGCACGGCTGCTTCGACGACGCGCTCGGGGCCGTGGCCGACGCGGTGGACGAGGCGGAACGGCAGTTCGTCGTCGCCGAGGTCGCCGGGCTTCTCGCCGGCAACGACACCGGGCCCGTCACCGCGCCGCACGCGGCGATCCGCGCACTGGTGGACCGCATCGACGTCCTGGACACCGCCCGGCAGGATCCCGGCACCTTCCGGTCGGCCTGCACGGCCTTGGGAAAGGAAGGACGATGACGCAACCGCCCTTACTCCGGTCCGTGTCCTTACGCACGGATCAGGTCGTCCGTATCGGCCCGCTCACCCTGCGCATCGCCAGCGACCAGGCCGACTTCCCCGCGCTGCGCTACTTCAGCCGAGCCGCCCGGATGCCGGTCGCCACCGTGCCCGACGTGGAACTGTGGTGCCTGTCGGAGGCCGATCCCGGCCTGCCCGCCGACACCACGGCGCGCGCCCTCAACTTCGCCTCCGGCTACTACGTGACCGACCATTTCGGGCCCCCGGTGCGCATGTCCACCTCGGGCAACCGGATCGTGCTCGTGGGGGACCACCTGGAACGGCTGGTCTGGCCGTACATCGTGAAGTATCTGCTCCTTCGCCACACCGCCACCACGGGTGGGCTCTTCCTCAAGGCAGCCGCCCTCGCCGTCGGCGACGGGGCGACGCTGGTCGTCGGCCGCGGTGGCGCCGGCAAGTCCGTCCTGGTCACCGGGCTGTGCCGCAACGGCGCGACGTACATCACCAACTCACACGTGGTCCTCGCAGACGGGGCCGTCCACGGAGTCGCGAGCACCATGCGGATGCGGCCCGGCCCCTGGCTGGACCAGGCGGCGACTACGGCGGCCCTCGACCCGAGCGAGCGCCTCGTCGACCCGTACGACGTGTTCCCCCACCACGCGGGCGCCGCGATGCCGCTGCGCGCCGTATGGATCGCCGACTTCCGGGCCCCTGGCGAACACGACGTGCAGCAACTGGCCCCCGACGAGGCGGCCGGCATCGTCGAGCAGTTCGGCTTCGGGCTCAACGTCTACCGGCTCGAAGAGGACCTGCTGGACCTGTGCGGCGGCGACTACCGGGCCTTCTCCACCCAGTACGGACGGATGCGCGCGCAGCTGCTCGCGGCGGTCGCCAACTGCCCTACGTACCGCGTGCGCTCGGACGTCCAGCTCACCGCACGCCGCGACCAGCTTCTCCAACTGCTCTGTGACGGAGGTACATCATGAGGGGCGCCCTTATCGGCTACGGCACCATCGCGACCGGTCACGCCATCGGATACCGCAACACCGCGGGCATCGACGTGATCGCCGTCGTCGACCCCACCCCGGCACGCGCGGAGGCCGCCCGCAGCGCCGGGCTGCGCGCATACGCCACCTACGAGGAGATGACCGACCGCGAGGCTGTCGACTTCGTCGACATCTGCACGCCGCCCAACAGCCACGCCGGTTACATCGAGCGCGGGCTGCGCGACGGTCTGCACGTGCTGTGCGAAAAGCCGGTGCTGATGCCGCACGAGGGCCGCTACGACCGCGTGCTCGACCAGATCGCGGCCTCGGACAAGGTCTTCTACCCCTGCCACAACTACAAGTTCGCGCCCATCCTGACGGAGATGGAACGGGTCGTCCGCAGCCCCGGCTTCGGCGACGTCCTCAGTGCCCGCTTCCGCACCCTGCGCCAGGGCCACGCCGTCGGCGTCCCCGAGTGGAACCCGCACTGGCGGCGCGATCCGCTCATCGCCGGTGGCGGGATCCTCCGCGACCACGGCCCGCACAGCGTGTACCTGGCGACCCACCTGACCGGACGCACGCCGCTGGCCGTGTCCTGCCTGACCGGTTCCATGCGCCACGACGGGCACACCGCCACGGAGGACACCGCGAAGCTGATGATCCGGTGCGACGGCGACGTCCAGATCGAACTGGATGCGACCTGGTCGGCCGGCTACCGCAACAGCTACTACTCGATCATCGGCAGCGGCGGCTGGGTCACCGTGGAGAACGACGACGTCCAGTACAGCCTGAACGGCCAGCCGCACCGTGCGGCTCTGCGATCGAACTTCGACGACCCCAGGCACAGCGACTGGTTCGCCGCGATGTTCGCCGACTTCCTGACCAAGACACGGCACCCGGAACAGGCGGCACCGCTGCTGGCCGAGTCCTTGACGACCTCCCTGGTGCTCGACGGCGCCTACGCCTCGGCCGCCGACGACGGCCGGTGGGTCGAGCTGACACCGGCGCGGGACCTGCTCATGGGCGTCGCGCGATGACGGCGCCGCGCGACGGCGGAAGCGGCCCGGTGCCACTCGACGACATCCGGGACTGGCTCAGCAGCCGCCCCGGCGAACGGACCGTCGTGCTCGCCACCGGCTGCTTCGACCTCCTGCACGCGGGACACCTGACGTTCCTGGAGGAGGCGAGCCGGCTGGGTGACCTCCTGGTCGTCGGGGTGAACAGCGACCAGTCGGTCCGGGACCTCAAAGGCCCGAGCAGGCCCATCGTCGGCGAACGCGAACGCGCCGTCCTCGTGGGCGCTCTGAGGTGCGTCGACCGGGTGTTCCTCTACGACGAGCCCACCGCCGACCGCCAGATCCGCTTCCTGCGCCCGCAGGTCTTCGCCACCGCGCGCGCAAGCATCACCGCGTACCCGAGTGAAGTGGCGTCCGCCGTCGAGGTCGCGGCACACGTACACGCGATCGACCGGATTGCGCCGTACTCCACGACCACGCTGGTCGACACCCTGCGAGCGAACCTATGACGGAGGAGGTCATCGCCACCGGCAGCGCCCCATGGATCCCGGTGCCGCATCTGATGGAGGTGGTCCCCGCAGACTTCTCCCCGCCCCAGCACCTGACCACCGCGGCCTTCGCCCTCGTATCCGAAGCTCAAGGCCGCCTGCTGCTGACGCACGTCAACCTTCCCGGCCGGGGCTGGGACGTGCCCGGCGGCCACATCGACCCGGGCGAGGACGCCCGGCGTGCGGCAGCGAGAGAAATCAGCGAAGAGACCGGGCTTCTCGTACCTTCCGAGACACTGACGCTGCTCGGATGGCAACGATTCACCTTGCACGAGAAGCCACAGGACAGTTATCCGTACCCGTTCCCAGTGTCGTACACGCTGATGTTCACCGCGCAGACCGGCCTCGCCGATCCGCCGGTGGCCCCACCCCGGGACTCGGAGTGCGGGCCTGCCGGATGGTTCACCCCTGCGCAAGTCCGGCAGCGGTGCGCGACCTGCACCTGGCTGCCGTTCCTCGCCCTGCTACGCGAGGCCCGGCACCCTGCCGACGTCTCCTCAGACTGAGAAGACTGAGCTTCCAGCGTCGGGCACGAGGAGACACCGATCGAGAAGGGTCACCTGCGTCTACGCCGGGCCGCTTGGGGAACGCTCCTCAAGCGGCTCGAAGCCCTCAGGCAGAGGGATCCCGAACCGCTGGCACAGCAAGGGCACGTCGTGGCGA
This sequence comes from Streptomyces sp. SAS_272, assembly GCF_052543235.1. Taxonomy (NCBI): domain Bacteria; kingdom Bacillati; phylum Actinomycetota; class Actinomycetes; order Kitasatosporales; family Streptomycetaceae; genus Streptomyces; species Streptomyces sp. SAS_272. The sequence continues at coordinate 106,451 of NZ_JBMNDR010000009.1, forward strand.
TCGACATCACGAGCCGGATAGCCGGTATGCCAGCGCACCGCCCACTCGGCCGACTCGCACCGCACTGCAGTTCCGGCAATCGAACCACGTCCGGCGAGGGCCTCAGCCGGAAAAGGACCGCCCTCCACCACGGATCCGTAATGCAGCGATCCGTCCGCGAGCGGCTCGTAGAGGTGCAAGTCGACCCGCAGCCGAACACCGTCGTGCAAGACGAAGTTCCACGGCCTGTCACCAGGCCACGGGAAGATCCGGTCGACACCAGCCTCAGCGAACGCGACGAACAACGACTCCAGATGGGCGGCCGGCGCCCATACGTCAAGGTCTGAATGTTCTCGCGTCTGCTCCCCGAGCAGCGCATCCACGCCCCACCCGCCGCCAACACACGCATCTACGCCGTGGGCGTCGAGCCGTTCCACAAGCGCAACTACATCCTTGGCTGACATCGAATAATGGCTCACCGCATCAGGATAGAGGCTAGCCCGACCCCACATCTGGCGATCACTTCGGCTTCACCGGACTGGCTCCCGGGGAGAGACGCCAAGACCGCCTACGCCTCGTCGAACCCAGCGGCGGATCTAGTGCCGCCTCAGGCAACGTTCGCCCTGTCGACGACCTTGCGTAGTCGTTCGTCGGCGGTGTGGTTGTTCCACCAGACGATGTAGCGGCGGATCATGCTGCCCTGCTGTAGACGACGGACGTCCTCGAGCATTCCGACGGACTCTGGGCGATCGTCTACGGGCCGTCCTACACACACGGCCTCCGAAGCCGCGACCGGCCCAGCCGGATCTGACGTGAGGCGGCCCGCACCCGTTCTGGCTGCCGGGCTGGGAGAAGTACCCCATCTTCCCTGTTGGATCGACGTGTTGAAGCGGATCGAGCAAGAGCGGATGCGTGCCAGGTCGGCGTACGTACTGAGCGCCGAAGGATCGCCGGGTGGCAAGGGATCGAGTGCCTGTTCTTCGACTTCCTGTGGCGGGAAGGCGCGGAGCTAAGCCACGGCCGACGATCTGTGGGACTTCGAGAACTGGCGGCCCCAATCCCTGCGGAATCCACGTCGGGTTGGTGGGGCGCGGCGGAACCGTGAGCCGGCCGCGCTGATCCGTGAGCACGAGGGCGGCCCTCGGTAGGAACGGCGAGCGGGTCCTGATCCCGGCTGCTCGGACGAGGAACGCCCGGAGCAGCGAGGTCCGTTGAGCGAGGTCCGTTGCCTGACACCGCGGGCCTTTCGCCGTTGGGCGCAGGTCGGGTTACTCGGGTACGGCGCAGACGGTGTGCTCTCACCGAGGTGTTCGCGGCACCGGGAGCCATCTCGTGCGCCGCGAACACCTCGGATTCTGCTTCTGGGCTAGAAGGCTGCTGTCCGGTCTTCGCTGCGCGGGTCGATCACTTGGTGGCCGGTGTAGACGCCCGCGCGCGCCTCACGACGCCAGGGACGCGCGTAGGTCAGTGCCCATGTGGCGGCCTCGGCACTGTCGTCGAGGTTCACGACGGCTACCGATGGCGAGTCGTCCGCGGGGCACCGCGCAAGCCAGTCGCCGTTGGGAGCGACGATTCCGGACGGTGCGGTGGCGCTCTGCTGTGTCGGCCCTGACAGGCTGACCCAGTAGCTGTTCACCGCGGCGTGGCCTTGGGCTTGAGCGGCGGTGTTACCCGGGGTGCCGCTGGTGGAGAACAGGACGCAGTCGACATCCAGCTTCTCGTACTCTGCGAACAACTCCGGGTAATGGATCTCCATGCCGAGCAGGCAGCCGAAGCGCACACCGTCGACCTCGAAGGTCACCGGTGAGACGCCCGGCGAGTACATGTACGAGACCTTCGTCTTCGACATCAGGCGCTCGTCATAACGCGTGACGACCTCCCCGCGATCGGAGATGACATAGAGGCTGTTGTGCGGACGGTTCGGGCCGGTCAAGCGGTGCACCGACGGGATCACCGTCCACAACCGCAACTCGCGGGCCAGCTCGGCGATCGCAGCCAACTCCGATCGGAGCACGGGCCACTGGCACCGATCCCAGTCCGCCGGGCCGACCGCGTCCGGGCCATCGACGGACATGACAAGCTTGCTGGGAAAGCAGATCGCGCCTTCCGGAAAGTGCACGATCCTCGCCCCCTGAGCACTGGCCTCGCGCATCAGAGCACGGACCTCACGCCCACTTTCGCGCAGCGCTTCCACGTCTCGGGGGTCTTCGCGTACGGGGGTCTGCGCTACGGCGAGCCGCACGCTCTTGGGATTCCTTGCTTCCGACATGACGTCTCCTGATGGAGTCGGACGGAAGTGCCGCAGGGCGGACGTGTAGGACTCGCCGGTCTTGGCGGCGCGGGCACGCACCTGGTGCTTGAAGTTCCTACGGGCTGTCATCGCGGCCTTCCACGCCCTGAGCGAAGGCTCCCCAGCAACCTCGCCCGAGGCGATCGGGCTGCAACAACGACCTGAGACGCTGGTCCCTTTGCCTCCGATGGGAGACCGCGCTGGGGACGGTCGCGGGAGGTTCGGCGTAGGCCACGCAGTCGGTCATCATGCCGTCGCTCGCGGGCTCCGTCAACATCCTTCAACACGTCCAGCGCGCCGTCGCACGGCCGGCCGCTGGAGAGGAACACCTCAGCTCAACACACTGAACTTGACAGAGAAAGCAACGTGGGGCAAAGGGCAGGGCCCCGGCGGACACAGCACCTGTACGCGCAACTGATCCCCAACCAGGGCGGCCGGACGCCGAGCCGCGGATCTGGATCACCCCGCCCCGGCACACTGTGCAGACCGTCGATGAGCTCGCTGACGTGATCAGTGCGGCCATCGCGCCCTATGAGCCGGTCAGATGCCCGGCGTGCTGATCAAGATGTGGCTGACCCGTCCGCCCCTGTCATCCCAGTAGACCGAGTCCAGCAAGCCCCGCTCCGTTGGGTGCCGTTGAGAGGACGGCGCGATAAAGAAGGCCGCGAAGAACCCAGGCCGGGGGCGACCCCGGCGCAGAACAACAACGAGTGCGCTCCTGCTGCATTTCGCCATTCACCATCGCGGGACCGCCGGTGGTGACCGCGGCGGTTCTTCGCAGGTGAGAGACACCCTGTCGTGAACCTCGAAGCGCTTCGGCGGGGCGGGACATTCCTGACCGCTCAGGAGTCGGCAGGTTCATCCGCCGAGGTCAGCAGCCCAGGCTTCCATCCTGGTGGGCTGACAGCTCGGAGTGGCGCGCCTGGCTTGATGACGGCCTGCCCCGGCTCGCTCTCGTCATGATCCATCAGTTTCTGTCAGTGCCCGCTGCTACACCATTTTCGAGGGACAGGCCGCGACCGCGGCTCGCATACGGGAGGGGACACCATGTCGAAGGCGCCGAACGGCTTCCACTACGTACGCGGCCACATTCGCCGCAATCCGAAGCCGGGCAGCGGGAAGCGGATGAGCGGCTGGATGATCGCCGGCCTTGCGGCCGGCATCTGGTTATGGGGGCAGGTGTTCGGGTTCGGCGAGGCTAGTTCCACGACGCCGCCCGCTCAACCGCAGCCGGCCGTCTCCACTCCGGCCGCCCGCTGATGGGGCGAAAGCAGTTACGCATTCGCCGCCCGCGCGGCGCGCCCGAGGTCCTCTCGGCCACTGTCGTGGCGCTGGCCGCCCTGGTCCTGACGTTCCAAATGGCCGCCGCGGCGGTCGGAGCGCTCAAGGACGCCTGGCCGTTCCTCTTGGCCCTGGTCCTGCTGGCGGGGGCCGTCGGGGCCTGGCGGATCGCGCGCACGGTGCACGGTAGACGGCGTGCCGCCGAGCGGCTGGCCACGCTGCGGATCACCCTGGCCGAGTTCGACGCCATGGACGACCGGCAGTTCGAGCACGCTTTGCGGGACCTGTTGGTCCGCGACGGCTGGTCGGCACGCCGCGTAGGCGGCAGCGGCGATCAGGCCGCTGACGTCATCAGTGACCACACGCACCTTGGCCGGATCGTCGTCCAGGCCAAGCACACCCGCGTCGGCGGGAAAGTGGGGTCCTCAGTCATGTACGCGGTGAAAGGGACGGCCGGCCCGGCCCACCGCGCCGACCACGCCGTCGTCGTCACCAACAGCACCTTCACCCGAGACGCCATGGCCTGGGGCGACCGGCACAGCGTCCACTGGGTCGACCGGAACAGACTCCGGCGCTGGGCGGAGACCGGCACCGCGCTGCACGAGCTCCTCGGGCTGCCCGCACGCTCCCGCCGTGCCCGGTTCAGGCGCGCCGCCTGACACGCCCCTCATCGTCAACGTCTTGGAGGTGTTGTGTTCGATGAAGACGGGTCACTCGACCCGCTGCTGAAGTTTCTGTTGTACGCCGTCCTTGCGCTGGCCATCGGCAAGATGGTGTGGGAGTGGCTCACGGACGACGTCAGCCGGTGGATCACCGTGGACCTGTGGGGACTGATAGCTGATCACCCCTGGTGGACCGGCTTCATCGCCGTCGGCACACTGGCCACACTCACCCTCGTTACGAGGCTGCTGTCGTTCCGGTTCGGCGCCGGCACGTACACCTACGTTGGTGACGGCGAGGACTACGCGTCCACCGCCGCACCGGGCGAAGCCGTGGATCCGGATGTGTTGACCTTCAAGATGAAGCAACTCGCCGCGATGACCGCGACGGGCTTCGAGCAGGCGTGCGCCGATCTCCTAGCCCGTGACGGCTTCCGCAGGACACGGCGGGTGGGAGGTGCCGGAGACCTCGGCGTGGACGTCACCGCCCGCGACTACGACGATCGGCTCCTGATCTTGCAATGCAAGCAGTACCAGAACCCCGTCGGCTCGGGGCACGTGCAGAAGTTCAACGGCACGGCACGCCTCCACCACGGAGCCGATGTACCGATCATGATCGGCCTCAACGGCTTCACTCAGCCTGCGATCGACTTCGCCGCGCACCACGACCTCATCCTCATGGGCCGTCCCGAACTGAAGAAATGGGCCCACGGCCAGCACCTGTACGACGTCCTCGGTATCCCGAGCACGACGCAGTGACCCCAGCCGGGACACCTGATGCGGACATCGACTACCTCGACACCCTGAGCGCTGGCCGCGTGTGGTCCTACCGGGACGACCATCTCATCGAATGACCGTGCACGGGAGCCGGCCACGGGAGCAGGGAGAGGACCTATGACGCTCACCCGCGACCTTGACTCGACCACGGCCGCGCTCGACCCGTTTGGTGCCGACGCGGTAATGAGGGCCCTGCCCGAGGCCCAACGTCGCAGCCGACACCACCTGGCTGCGTACCCGAGCCGAGCGCCTCTCCCGGCACGCCGCCCCCGCCCGGGTGGCGCTACGGAACCTGGGCATGATCACCGCTTCCCTCGCCCGCCACACCGGCAACGCGGTCCCGCCGGCCGCTGTCGAAGCGGCCATGCTGCGTCTCAGCGCTACGGCCAACGAGGTGCCCCGGGGGACGGTGTACTCCTACGCCACCCGCAACCCCCGGGTCCCCGGAGGCGTTCCTTCACCGACACCACAGGCGAGCACGTATTCATCGGCGAGAACACAGCTGACGCCCTCGCCGCCGCGTCCACGAGCGGCTGCGAGACTTCGCCGCTCGCTTGCTGACGGTCAAACGCACGCTGACACCGCACTACTTCACCATGGTCTCCTGCGCCCAACTTCCCGGGGGCGGTCAGTGACCGCGCATGCGTTGGTCATAGTCCGCCGCTGGTTCCAGGCCCATCGCGGCACGGCGTTCATCGAGCCGGTCAGGGTCGGCAACGGGCTGCAAGCGCAGGTTCGAGCCGTCTGGGTCGTCGGTGTATTGCGTTCCGTACACCTGGGGTTCGCCAGCTGCGACCAAGACCCGGTCGGTGAGGTAGGCGAGCTGGCGTGGAGAGGCGTCTCCGGCCGCGACCGCAGCCTTCAGGAGTTCGAGCGCCTGGCGCTGGAAGGTGGGAGCGAGGTCGGCGTGTTGGGCAAGAAGCCACGCCTCCTCGGCTCCCTGCGCGCCCACTAACGCGACACCTGGCCAGCCGTGTTCGGCGATTACCTGCTTGAGCCAGGCGGTGTTTTCGGCGTCGATCCGGCACATCTCGCGTCCGTCACGAGTATTGGCCGCGACGCACCGTGCAGCTTGGTCTTGTTCGGCGCGGCGGTGGATCTCAGCGGCGAGGTCGTGGTTCATCGTGTACAGATTGACCTCGTTCGGGACTTTGGACAAGGCAAGGGACCCAGGCACCCTCCGCCACTGGTCGCGAGGGGCGCGCGGGCATGGTGGAAGGCGCAGGTCATGCCGGGTGTGTGGCGTCGCCGAAGACGCGCACCGCGGTGGGAGGGACCTGGGCGGCGAGGGGCTGGGCTTCCTCAGGCCGGCCGGCGGCGGTGAGGACACGGGCGAGGTCATCGGACCCGATGGCCGGACCAACAGCGAGCCAGGCCACCGTTCCTCTCAGCCCAAGAGATCGTCTTCCCCTGACTACGGTCACGGTGCTGTCCGACCGGTCCTGGGCTCGGCAGCACGCGGTGATCGCCAAGGACGCCGTCGCGGCGGCCCACGCAGTCCAGCTTCACCCACGGCGGGGAGAGCGTCCTGATGGGCAGCGGAACAAGGCGACGCTGTTGCCGCTGAGTCGAGCACTCGCCGGGCCCGTCGCCCTCTGGGGTGTCGCCTCCCCAGGCGAGAAGATTCGCCGTACCAGATCACGGAGTCGCGACCAATACTCCAGTGGTAGATCGTGATCTTGGTGTCTGACTGCCGTCGGCATAGGGCGACTCGCCTCAGGCCATGGGGCATCGGCCCTGTCAGATGATGGCGCTGAAGTACGCAGCTGCAGCGTCGATGAAGCGGTCGTGTGCCGCCCGTGCAGCGTCCTGCGCTGCGGTGAGTTCCTCGATGCTCGTGGCGGCATCGACCATGTTGTAGGTGGCGACAACCATCGCCTGTGCGGTGGCGTGGACAGCCGGGTCGGGCACGAGGAGCCGCAGCGCAACCAGGGGGCAGGTGATGGCGGAGCGGGTGATGTGAGACCTGGCTCGTAGTTCTTCCAGCTCAACGTCACTGACGCCGCGCAGCCGAGCCTCCCCACGCATCCACAAGGCCCGTCGGTGGTCGGAGTCGGCGGAGGCGAGTGTGGTCACCGCGTCGAGCCGGTCGCGGCGCAACTGCTCAGCGGCGGCCGCGCGCTCGGCGCGGCCAGCCGCCAGGTGTTGGAACGTGCCGGTGACAATCGATCCCAGGAGCGTCCCGATGACGGCAAGGACAGTGGCGATCATGAGCTGCTTTCTTAGCCGGGCACTTGGTCCGGGACCGGTGCAGAGACGGGTGCGGCCACCGTGATCATCGTGAGTTGTGTGGACTGACGATGAGACGGTGGCCGCAGGCCACAGCATAGATCCCGCCCGATGGCGGGAGGTGTTCGAGTGGCCATGGGACGGATTGCGGGCCTGTTCCCCCGGGCCGAACCCCGCCTCCGGGCCGGGCAGATGGTGCTGGGCCTGGACCAGCGTGGAGTGGGCCGGGGAGGCCGGCCCGCATGGCATGCAGCTATCTGCTGTGCCGGGCCGTCTGGGACGCCGAACGCCGTCCGCGATGACGTGCGTGAATACGTCTCGAGCATCTCCACGACGATGCCGCGGTGCTGGTCGTGGACGAGACCGGCGACCTGAAGAAGGGCAGCCATACCGTCGCCGTCCAGCGCCAGTACACCGGCAGGCCACAGTGCGGCAGCGTCTCCGGGAAGCGGTTGCTGGGTCACGGCGCCGAGAGTAGCGGGCGCCGATCGCCCACCGTCAGGCCGACGGCGGGCTGATCAGCGTGCCAGCTGGAACACAGCCGCGGCCACGATGGTGCCGAGAATTGTGCCCGCGATGACCTGGTTGCGTGTGTGGTCCCGCAGCTCGACCCGGGACCATCCAACAATGACGACCAGGAGGAACCCGAGGGCCATCCACGCACCGTAGGTCTGTACGAGCATCGCGCAGGCACCTGCCGAGACGGCCTGGTGCACGGAGATCTTCCAGACGAACGTGATCACGGCGAGGATCGCCAGGGTGACCAGCATCGACACGATGAGGGCGGTCATCGTCCGCGGGGCGCCTGCGGCGGCCATGAGAAGGATTCCGGTGGCCACGGAGAGCAGGATGACGGCCATGACGACCAGCCGTGCAGGCTTGGCCCCGACGTGTCGATCGCCCCAGTGGCCCTTCCGAATGCCGTACTTGATGAAGGTGATGGGAATGATGGCGGCGAAGAGTGCGCCGACCGCTCCCCAGGCGACGCCAATCCATTGCGCCGTGTGCCAGCCGATCAGGAGAGTGACGGCGATAATCCAGTTCTTCGGCTCAAGCCAGTCGGTGATGCGGCGCGCCAGTTTGGACTCCGCGGGGTGCACGTCAGTTGTCATGGGAGGAGTCCTTTTCCGGCCCGCCTGTCGGCAAAGGCGCAAGCGCGACTTCCTGGCGGGTGAATTCTGTTACGACGGGTGAAGAAACGTAGGCGCGGGATACCGCGTGGAGCCACGCGAGTTCACTCGGCCGGTCCCTTCCAGTGACACCGAGGGGCGGGTACTCAACATCTTCAAGTTGGTTTCCTGTTCGAGCGGCGCTAGCGGCCACGCGCAGCCAGGCGGCTTCTGTCACAGCATCAACTTCCTGCTCGCTTACGCCTTTTTGGAAGGCGATGGCGCGAGCCCGCTCGCGGACATCTACGGACACGTATTCACGTAGCGCCAGGCACGCGTCCTCAATTTCGATGACGCATCGTTCAAGTCGGAAGCCGACACGCTGCTTTGGAACCGATGCGGAGAGCACCACGTGGGGAGCGGCGTCTGTCAGGCGCTTCCACAAAGGGTGGAGCCGCCTGAGCATGATCCAGGATCTGACGTACTCCACGGCCACGGAGAGCGGTGGCAGACAGCTGCCGAGCGCGATCGACAGAATCGCCAACTGCTTGAGTGCAGTGGAGATCTGGTACTCCAGCGTCGGATACCGGACTCCAGTGGCGAGGTCCAGCGTGACGAAGCCGACGCGCTGCAGGGCATAGAGGCTGCCGAGCAGCGTGCCGAGCCCCATGAGGCCGAGGCCGGCCCTGCCCAGGAGGGTGCGGCTGTGCCGGACCCCGCTGAGGAAAAGCCAGGTGGCGACGAACATGGCAATGCCGATGTACAGCGTGAAGACCGCCGTGTAGAGAACCGGGTAGATGGCGCGCTCGCCGTCGCCGACCCGTACTGGCCCACCTGGCATCCAGTTGGCCAGCGCATAGAAGAGGACCATGAGGGGGAGCGTGGCTGCGATCGCTGCCAGCCTGGTGCGGCGGGCCAGGCCCTGCGGGCGAACGACGGCGACGATGAAGTCCAGGAGGAAGGCCGCGGAGGTAACGCCGAGCAGGTGCTTCAGCAGCGGAGTAAGGCTGGTGACGCCGGCGTTGTCGCTGATGGCGGCTTTGACGGCGGGCACCTCGAAGGTCATGGCTGCGGCCAGGGCCGCGAACGTGAGCGCAAGGCTCCGCTGCTTGTGGGAGTGACGGATGGCCGGCAGACGCCACAGAGTCACGAGCCACAGGGAGCCGGCGACGAGGGTCGGGGTGTTCATGAGCGGCGGTTCCTCCGGGGATGGACGAGGGCGTCGTCAAGACGCGTCATGGCGCCTGGCCGCCCTGGTTCTCGACCGGAGTGGGCCAGTTCCTCGAACAGCTCGCCGAGGGACGAGGCAGCCATCTCAGCGTCGTACTCGGTCTCACTGTCGTAGCTGGTCCGGCCGAGCGCTGTGAGCACGGCCGAGGGGTCGACGCCCGGCGGCATGATCGACAGGAGCGACTCCACGACGCTCGCGTTCTCGCTGGCGTGCCCGAGGAGTAGGTGCGCCAATTCATGGCGGACTATTTGCGCGCGGTGCCGCTCACTTGTCGCCGTCACATGAAATATGTGATCTCCGCTGTCGAAGGAGATCATGAGACCGCACGGGGCGTTGACGCCCCCCAGGTCGGGCAGTTCGTGGAGGTGCAGCGGGCGCCCACGCTTGTCCGCCAACTGGCGGCATACTTCATCCACCGCGTAGGGGTCGGATATTTCGATTCCCCGCAGTTGCTCCTCGCACTGTCGCCTCAGCTGCGCTTCTTTTCGCGCATAGCGCCGATTGAACATGAACGAGATCCTTGCTGTGATCCCCGAGCAAGCGCAGTACGCAGTCCTTACTCGACTCTTACTCACCAGCACGCGAGAATTCCCCGCGGCCCAGCGGAGCTTTACACAGCCTCGCCGGACGACCAAGAGGATCTTGAAGGCATATCCGTCAAAACGGGATAGCGGGTGAGGGGGGTCACGTTACTGAGGGATTGTCAGGCTTATCAAGGCCCTCTAGGCGACGCGCCTGTTCAATTACCGTCGTGATCATTTTAAGGCTGTCGGCCGAGAGTCCATTGGCTCGCAGGGCGAGCCCCCGCACCTTGCTGTCCCCCACGGCCGCGATCAGCTCCATAGAGGCCCGGATCCTCTCGGACTCCTCGGCGTCGAAGTCAGGGAAGAAGTATTGGGGCGTGACATTGAAGTGGCGCGCCAGCGCTTCGACGGTATTCACGGTCGGGTTCGGCTTGGCTCCGGAGCGTAGCTGCGAAATGGCACTCTCCGAGACAGTGAGGCCGTCCGCCTCGCCGGCCTCACGGATCGCGCGAGACACCTCCGCATTGGTGTACCTCTTGCCCGTCGCCGGGTTCTTCACTGTTTCGAAGAGGTGGTTCAGCTTGTCGGCGAGGCTCAGCTGCCGACCGCCGGACGGCCCCGAGGGCACCTCCGCCGATCCGCTGGACTCCACCATCACCCGGCTCCTCCCATCTACGCCCTGAAGACCTGACGATACTCCAGTGTTGATGTGAGACCAACCTGCGAGACGGAACACTACGGTGTTGACAGGCGGGGATCACTTTGGCGTATGTTCCAGCCACGGCAACACCAAAGTGTTGCAACGTCGGGGGAGGCGGCAGAGCGCATCGCTCCCTGCGGCTCGCCATACCCCTAGGCCCGAGGACCGCTCATGAGGACCCGCCCCGCGTCGCGCTCGGCCGCGCGACTTCTACAGAGTTTAAGAACCAAGTCTGGATCTTGACGCAGGGTCGTGCGTATGTTCGTCGTCCGCCGGGCAGCCGGCCCGCACGACGAACGAGGAGAAGCGCATGCGCTCACTCCGGGCCTCGTAGGCCCGCATGACAGCGACGGCGTCCGAGAGGTGCGAACTCCCGGACGCCGAACGCTCAACGGCACAAACCGCCCCGGCAAGGGCGGAGATTGCCCACCATCACCACGCTGATCCCTTCCACGGGGCGCTTCAGCGTGGCAACACTGCAAAGGGGATTCTTGCATGCCTCCTGCCCTGCGCAAAAGGCCGAACTGCCTGGCCTGCGCGGCAGCCACCTTCGTCTCGGCGCCTTACCGCCCCGGCCCGGAGCACGCCATCACGGCATCGGAAAGCCGCCGGTCCTGCCTCGTGAGCGGGAGCGGCCGATGAGCAGTGAAGCCCGCGAGTGGGTGTGGGAGCACAGCTCCAGCCGGGGGACCGCGCGTCTGGTCCTGCTGTCGATCGCCGACCGGGTGGCCGACGAGCAGTGCGTCTCCTGGGCCTCGCTGTCCAGCCTGGCCAAGCGCACGCGCGCTTCCGTCTCCACAGTGCGCGAGGCCATCGACCGCCTGGTCCACGCCGGTGAGCTGGAGCAGCTCGACGACCTCACCGGCCCGCAGCGCAGCACCGTCTATCGCCTCCCCCTCGCCGCCAAGGCCGTGGCAGAGACCGCGGAGGACGAGGACGCCGACCATGCGCCCGAGGCCACCCTGACGCTCCGGATCTCGGCCCTGCGACGGTGCGGAATCCGCCCCCGTGAGGTGCCGGAATCCCCCGCGAGGGTCCGGAAACCGGCAGTACCGGAATCCGGCAGGTCCCGACGTAAATCGGCACCTCGACGTACCGGAATCCGGCACAGCGATGTACCGGAAACCGGCACACAGAACCGTAGTGAACCGGATTTGAACCGTAGGTACAGCAGTGGTGGTGCTGGCGTCATCTCGGCTGCCGAGTGGCAGGTCGACCCAGCCACCCACACCTGGACCCGCCAGCAGGGACACCTCGACCGCCTCGGCGAGCAAGGTCTGCAAGCTGCCGACGCGAAGTGGCGTGCCCACCGGGCCGACTTCAAGCCGAGACCGGCGGATGCCTGGGCTGCCGACTGGCGCTCCTGGGTTGCCCGAGAGCACGCCCCGGGTCGCCCGAACCTCTACGCCGTCGCTGGCAAGGGCCCCGCCGTGCCGGGCGGCATGACGCGGGCCGAGGCCCACACCGCCGCCCTACTCGCCGCCCTCGACGAGCCGACCGGAACGGAGGGCTGACCGTGGACCGCCGCGAAACCGCCGCCCTGCTGGCCTACATCGGCCGACTCGACCCCCGCACCATCCGCACCGACCAGGGCGAGGCCCGCGACCAGCTCGCCCAGTGGCATGAGCTGCTCGGCGACGTGCCGATGGCCACCCCGCACGGCTGGGACGCCCGCGTCGCCGCCCGCCAGCACATCCGCACCTCGCCATACCAGATCCTGCCCGCGGACATCGCCCGTCCCTGGGAGAGCTACCGGCGCGACCGCCTGGCCCGGCACACCGATCCCACGCCGTCCGTCGACCCGGACGACCAGGCCGCCTGGACCGCCGAGCTGGTCGGCACCCGCCGCGCCGTCGCCGCCGGCACCGCGCAGCCCGCGCAGGCCCGGGCGATCACCAGCGGTCGCGACGGAATCGACCCGAGGCTGGAGGCGCGGCTGCGGGAGATCGGCTCCTGCATACCGCCCGCCGCCCGAGCCGCCCTCGCGCCCTACCGGCCCGCCCGAGCAGCACGCGAAATGGCCGTCGCCCTGGGGCAGCCCGACGCCCTGAGCGTTCGCTGCGAGTGGTGCCTGGCCCAGCCCGGCGAGCCGTGTCGCCGCCGCCGGATCGGCCCCGACGACGGGGTACGTACCACTGCCCCGCGCGCCACCCCACATCCCGGCCGCCTCGACCTCGCCGCCGCCCAGCAGGCCCAGCAGACGGAGCGGGCTCAGCGGCCCGCGATGGCCTGACCGGCGCATCCGGGGCGTGCATCCCGTCCGATGCACCGCCTCCCAACTTCACCGTCCCGCCCCGGCCGCCGGCGCACGCCCATGCGCCCGCAGCCGGCACCCGACGCCGCGCCCGCCGAGCACCGCCCCGGTCGGCCGACGCGGCAGCACATCGGAGATCGCCATGCGCCACATCACCACGCACGACGCGCCGGCCACCGGCCTGCGCGGCATCGGAGACACCAGCTGGCACACCCGCGGAGCGTGCCACGGCATGGACGTCGAGGACGCCGACGCCGTCTTCTTCCCCGGGCCCCGGGACCACGAGGACATCGCCGAGGCGAAGGAGCTGTGCGGCTGGTGCCCGGTACGCCGCGACTGCCTCGACTTCGCCCTGGAGAACGTCCTCAAGGAGGGCGTCTGGGGCGGCCTCACCGAAGCCGAGAGGCGTCCCTTGCACGACGGACTGCCCCAGCGTCTCGACTACCGGCGCGTGACGGCCTTCTTCCAGGGACGCGACGTGCATCTGACCGAGGCCGAGCGGCAGGTCGTCATCGACCACGCCTACGTGCGCGGCTGGCGGCCCGACCGGCTCGCCGCCGCCCTGCAAATCAGCCACAAGCACGCCCGAGACCTGCTCCGGCAGGCCGCCAACAAGGTCTTCGACCGCGACCGCACCTACGGCGTGCCGCGGCCCAAGAAGAAGCGGAAGAAGACCACCACGGCAGCAGGCAGCCCCGCGCCCGCTGCACCCGGCACACAGCAGCCGATAGCCCGCCCGGCAGCGTCGACTCCGGCGCACGCCTCTCTCGGAAAGGCCGCATGACCCACCCCGTCCTGGCCCTCAGCGCCGCTCCGGACCTCCCTCTCCTCCTCGCCGCCGGCGTGCCCGCCGCCCTCGTGCTGGTGCTGGTCGCCTGGACGATCCGGCGCCGGGGTACGCGCCCGCAGAAACGTCTCGGCGGTCCGGCGGTCAAGGTCGCTGCCCTTGCTGCCCTCGGCTGCACCGCCTACAGCGCCGACACCTCATGGCGCTTCGCGGCCGACTTCCTCGACATGGCCGGCACCGCCGAGCGGGCCGGCATGTTCGCCGCGGCCGAGCTGGCGCTCTTCGCGACCGCGCTGATGGCACGCCAGAACATGGCCACTCAGGGTGCCCCCGGCATGCCGGGCACCCTGGTCTGGGTGATCACCGGAGTGCAGGTGATCCCCGCCTACGCCGAGAGCGGTCCCATCGGCGGCACAGTCCGGGCCTTCGTCGGGCCGGTCATGGCGGCGATGCTGTGGCACCTCGCGATGGGAATCGAGCTGCGTCTTCGCACCCCGGGCGCCGCCTCCCACGGACTGATCGCCGTCCTGGGCCGGGAGGCACGCGAGCGGCTCCTGTCCCGCCTCGGCATCGCCGCGCGAGACCGCGACGCCGCACAGATCACCCGAGACCGGGCGACCGCCCGTGCGGTCGCCCTGGCCGCCCGCCTCGCCGAGCGCACACCCGAGCAGCAGCGGAGCTGGCGCGGCCGGCGGCTCACGCGGCGCCTGTCGAAGGCGGTCGGCAGGGCCTCGGTCGGCACCGACCCCCTCCAGCGCGCGAACCTGCTCGACCAACTCGCCGCCCGCCGGCACGCACTCGCGCTCGCCACGGTCCCGCTGCCCTCGCCCTGGTCCCCGGCGCAGAGCACCACAACGCCAGCCACGGTCCCCTTGCAGTCGGCCCCGAAAGCGCCGGTCCCCGTCCCCAGTCCCCACGGTCCCGACGAGTCGGACGGGGACCCGGGACCGAGCGATCCGAGGGGACCGGTCCCCGAGCTTGCGGACTCGAAGGCGTCGGCAGACCCGGGGACCGAAGGCGAGAACGCGGGGACCGGTGTGGGGACCGAAGCCCTAGAAGCAGGCCCGGTCCCGGGGACCGGTCCCGCCAACCCGGAAGCCTCGGAGGGGGACACCCGAGGCGTGGGGACCGAGCGCCTGACGCGAGAGGTTCCTGCTCAGGGCCCTGATTCGCGTCGGGGACCGAACGCCGCCGAGTCGGGGACCGAACCCACCGGGGACCGGGGACCGACCGACACCGACACGGGGACCGAACCCACCGGGGACCGGGGACCGACCGACACCGACACGGGGACCGAACCCACCGGGGACCGGGGACACCAGGTCCCTCTCCGGCGGAAGCCGACCGCAAAGACCAGGACGAAGAACAAGGGGAAGCGCGGCCGGTCCCGCACCCCTCAGACACAGCGCCCGCCACGCGAACTGGAGCAGTCGGTGGACCAGCTCGTCCAGCAGGTCCGCCCCCACGTCCCCACCCTGCTCGAACGGGACGGCAACGAGTCCGTCACCCGGGTCCAGCTGCGGGAGATCCTCCGCCGCGAGGGCCTGAAGGGCGGCCGGAACGACCGGCTGAGCCTCGTCCTCCAGGAACTGCGGAGCGACGACACCACAAAGACAAGGAGCGTCGCCCGATGAAGACCTGCCACCAGTTCGACACCGTCCGTGCGGAGTACGAGCGAGAGATCGGCTTCATGCTCGCCCACTCCAAGCGGCACGAGGGCAGGCCGGCGGCGAAGTCCAGCGCAAAGCAGGCTGCCGCGACGAAGCAGCGGATGGCCCGGGCGCTCAGCAGCCACGTCGGGCGCTGCCCCGAGTGCGGCTGAACCGTCAAATCCCCAGCTCAACGCCCCTATCCGCAACGGGTGGTGGCCCGGCTCCGTGCCGGGCCACCGCCCCGCTTAAGGAGGCACGCCGTGATTCCGTGTCCCCCTCGTCCATCCGAGCCCACCGCCGCCGAGGCCATCGCCTGGGCGGACGTCCTGGTCCGCCGGCGTCTCCTGCACGCCGCCGTCCTCACGCCGAACGGCCAGTGGCTCGTCCAGGACCGGCCCGACGGACCCGTCCGCGTCCTCATGGGACCGGCCGACGTCGTCACGCTGGCCGCGACCATCCAGGACCACACCCGCACCATGAGGCCCGAAACCCGATGACGAACCCCACCCCGAACGGCACCGCCCCGGAACTTGATCCCGACTCCAACTCGGTCTCGGGGCGAGCAAGTTGGGGCGGAAGCGTAGCTTCCGCCAACCCCGCCCCCAAGTGGGACGGGGAGGACCTGCACCGGGGGGCGCAGGTCGAGGAGGCTTCGACCGAGGGCGGATCGAAGCCGGGACAGGAGAAGAAGCCGACCGAGCGCCGCAGCCACCGCGAGCGCGCTGTGCGCGCTCGTCAGCGTCCGCGTCAGCCTCGCGCCACGAAGCGCCTGCACCAGCCCAACACTCGTTTCAACGAAGAAGAGTTCGCGCTGATCAAGTCCGCCGCCGCCCGATGCAACCTGTCCGTCGCCGGGTTCCTCGCCCGCGCCGCGCTCGCCGCAGCCCGCGACCTCGACCGAACCAGCGCCGAGATAGCCGACGAACGCGAAGTGATCACAGCCCTGTTCGACAGCCGGCGTCGGCTCGGCTGGGCCGGCAGCAACCTCAACCAGGCGGTCAAGGCACTCAACTCCGGCGCGGACGCTCCCCAGCTCGATGCGGCCGTCGCCGCCGTACAGCGGGCCGCCGACACCGCGCATGCAGCCGCCACACGCCTGATCGAACGCCACGGCGCATGATCCCCAGCGTCAACAACGCCGGATCAGAGACCTTCGGTCTCCTCAAATACCTCTACGAGACCGGCAAGTACGAGGACCACACCGACCCCCATCTCGTGGCCTCCTTCGACGGCATGGCCCCCGACCCCGGCCGTGACCCGAACGCCACCCTCAAGGACCTGCAGCAGCTCCTGGACCAGCCCGTGATGGCCCTGCCGAAGCACGCGCGTCCGGCCAAGCACGTGTGGCATACCTCCGTGCGCGCGACGGCGGACGACCGGATCCTGTCCGACGAGGAATGGGGTGAGATCGCCCGGCGGATCGTGGCCGCCACCGGCATCGACCCCGGCGACGGGCAGCCTGGCTGCCGCTGGGCCGCCGTACGCCACGCCGACGACCACATCCACATCGTCGCCACCCTGGTGTGCGAGGACGGCAGCCGCCCCGACGACTTCCGCTCCGGCAAACGCGCGCAGGCCGAGTGCCGCCTCATCGAGAAGGAACTCGGCCTCCACCAGGTCGCCTCCGGCGACGGCACCGCCGCCCAGCGGCCCACCAGCGCCGAACGCCACAAGGCCGAACGCCAGGGTCGCGAGCGCACCGCCCGCGAGGAGCTGCGCGAGACGGTACGGCGCGCGGTGTCCGGTGCGAGGAGTGACGAGGAGTTCTTCGACCGGCTCGCCGCTGCCGGCGTCCTGATCCGTAAGCGCGCCGCGCCCTCCGGAGACCTCCTCGGATACAAGGTCGCTCTGCCCGACGACCTGAACAAGGACGGCGAGCCGGTGTTCTACCCCGGCGCGCGCCTGGCCCCCGACCTGTCGCTGCCCCGGATCCGGGAGCGCTGGTCCGGCGGCACCGGGACCGAGCCGACGTCATGGAAGGAGGACACGGTCCGTACGGGGCCTGGCGCCCCGGCCTCCGCCCGCCGCGGGACGGCATCGGCTGCGTGGCAGGCCGTGCTCATCGTCGAGCACGGCGACGACGCGGTCGCCGCCGCCCACATCGCCGCCGCCGGCGAGGTCCTGGACGCGCTCGCGAAGACCTCCGCCGCACACACCCGCCGCGAACTGCGAGACGCCGCAACAGCGTTCGAGCGGGCCTCCCGCTCCCACGTGCGCGCCGTACGCGGGCACGACCGCGCGCTGCGGCAGGCCGCCCGCGACCTCGTCCACGGCGGGCCCGCCCTCGGCCGCGGTGAGGACGGTGCCACCACCGCGATGGCGATCGACATGCTGTTCTTCCTCATCACCGCCGCCGCCCACTGGCACGCGAGAAAGGGCCATGCCCAGCAGGCCGAAGCCGCCGCCCAGGCGGCCGGGCACCTGCGCACCGCCTACCGGGCCGCCGCCGCTCAGCCGCTCGGCGTGCTCTACCAGCGAGGCCGACGTCTGAGCCGGCCGGTGCTCCAGCGGCAGACCGTGCTGCTGCGCGAAGCGCTGCCGGGGCTCGCCGAGCGGATCCTCGCCGAGCCCGGCTGGTACGCCCTGGCCGCGACCATCGCGGAAGCCGAAGCCGCCGGCCACGATCCGGCCGCTCTTCTGTCCGCCGCGGTCGGGCGTCGTGAACTCGACACCGCGGAGTCGGTGAGCGACGTGCTGGTGTGGCGGATGCGGCGGACGGCCGATCTGCCCGCCGACGCCTCGCCCCTGTCCGAGAGCGGCACCGCTGGGGTCCAGCCCCCAACGCACAGGACGGCACCCCAGACTTCCGCGCCAGGCCGCGGCCGCAGCGGGGAGGAGACATCGGGCAAAACCCGGTGAGCCCTGCCAGCCGGGGTGCAGCCTCAGCGCACGACCAGGAGCAGGCGCACCGCCACCTCCCCGCTCGCGTGCCACAGCATGGCCGTACGCCACAGCGGACCCCGGCGGCGTTCAGGCCCGCGTTGTGGGTCACGGGCGCTACGCACACTCAGGAGGAACGCAAGGGCGCAGGTGCGGCGACTCGAGCCAGTAGGCGACGCGAAGTTGGGCGGTCGAAGCCGACGTGACGTGTTCGGGCACGCCGAGGGGACATCACTCATCCGCTCGAGACACGCGCCGTGCCCACTCGTCATCCGCGCCCCCAGGAGGCGGAAACCGCCTGATGACCTGCCCGAAGGCGACTGTGGACTTTGTGAATTGAAACCGCCAGGGGCGTAAGGCACGATCATGAATCGAGCAGGACGAGGCACAGGAGGACGCCAGGGTGTTTCAGCGAATACGCCGCCGGGCCAAGGAGCCCAGCGAGGAACAGCGCCGGTTCTTCGAGCTGTCGGCGCGGCTGCAGAACGAGGTCCCGCCCGGGATCGGGATGCCGCCGGCCGAGCCGGAACACATCGAGCCGACCGCGGTGGTGGACGACTTCCTTCCGCCGGAGTTGCGGGTACCCAGCCACGACCAGGTCGGCGGCACCATGATGCCGTGGAAGCAGCCGCTCGTCCTCGACGGCGAGATGGTCGCCTGCGCCGAGTGCGGCGCATACCGGGACTGGCTCATCCTCTCCACCCGCGACCAGATCTGGCTGCGGTGCCGGGTCGGCCACCAGCAGCAGGAAACCCGCCTCGACACCGCCTGGTTCAACCGGAACCGCGGACCGGCGGACGCGACGCACGCCACGTTCGAGGACTGCCTGCGCCACCTCGGGCACTGACCTCCACTCCTACGACCCCACCGGGCCCGCGGGCCCGCACTGACCACCCGTCGTCCAGCACCAAGGGGTCAGTTCCGTCATGCGCGTTCGCGTCGCCACCACCGTCCTCGGCATCACCGCCGCCCTCCTCGCCGTGTCCGCCTGCTCCACCGACACCACCGGCGCCAAGCACGCCACCGCCGCCTCCGCCCGCACCGGGTCGCCGGCCGACACAACCCAGGCTGCTCCGCTGACGTCGGCCGAGCTGGAGACGCGCCTGCTCGACCAGCGCGACCTCGGCAGCGGCTACCTGCGCAAGCCGGAGCGCCCCGCCCAGCACGACGACGTCACCGTCATCGGCTGCCCGGCCCTGAGCGAACTGGGCGGCGACGCGGCCACCGGCGCCACGCTCACCTTCCCCCGCAAAGCGAAGACGGCCTTCACCTACGGCGGCAGCTCCTCGGAGTTCTCGGAGGAGTTGTACAGCGACGGCGCGACCAAGCTGTCCGACGGCATCGGCCGGATCTTCGACGCCATGACCGGATGCCCTACCTACCAGGTCGTCGCGGGCGGCACCCCGATCGACATCGCTTCGCAGAAGCTGCCCGCGCCCCACGGCCTCGGTGACGAGCAGTGGAGCCAGCTCCTGACGTTCTCCGCCGGAGGACGGAGCACCGTGGTCAAGCAGACCGCGATCCGCGACGGCAGCCTGCTGCTGATCGTCTCCGGCTCCCCGGCCCTCGTCGACCGCCACCTCGACAAGGCCCTCACCAAGGCCACGGCAGCCAGCTGACAGGCCCCGACACCACTGCTGCCCCCGACCAGGACTTCGGGGGCAGCAGTGCTGTGCTTGTTCCGCTTTGACGGACACCAGTGCGGTGGTCAGGCTGCGGTTCCGTACATCCAGCGGCGAACCACGGTGTAACCGTCAGGAAGCTCGTTCCCCGTCAACTCCCTATACCTCCCCTTGGCCTCTTCGCTGGCGTGCTGACCGGGAGGGAGCCTTCGGAGGAAGGGGTCGCGGTCAGGGGCAGGCGAGGACTGGCGAGGTTGCTCCGTAGCTTCATCGTCGGAGGCCGGTTCGTAATCCGCGATGTCCTCGACCTCATGCCTTGTGGAGCCCTGCTTTGCGAGGTAAGCGACCACGGCCAGACTTACGCTCAGAGTCACGCCGCCCATGACGCGGATCTTCGGCTTGTGCTTCGCGTACCAGCTCTTCGACTTCTCGTCAGAGGGCGCGGGCTCGCCATCTGCGGGAGTGCGTTCACCAGGCGTGGAGTCGTCCATGTGTACACGTCTATCGGACCCAGCCGCTACCTGTCAGGCAATCAACCGACATCACCCGATCCGCTTCAATACACCGAGCAGACCCCCGCTTCACCGCACTTCCCCGCCTTGGGGCCGGAGACGATCACCAGTGCCGGGCAGGCCCGACACCCTGTACTCGTCGCCCCGGTCGCCGTCCTCCGACTCGATGGCTCGCCCGAGCCCCGGAGGGAAATACCAGAAGCCCGGCCCCTGTTCGGGGACCGGGTTTCTTCCGTCTGGTTAGGTGCGCCGTCGATGGCTAGGCCGGCGCCCGCAGCAGTCGCTCCCGGGTGGCCTCGGGCAGCACCCGGCGCAGGACCGGTGCGGTCGAGCTGAGGGAAGTGGCGAAAGCTGCCACGAGGTCGTGCGGGGCGCTGGCCCCGAAGGAGGCCGCCCACAGGCAGGGGGCGCCGAGCGCGGGCTCGGCCCATGCCTGCCATCCGACTGGTCCTGGCTCGTCGGCCTCGGTCGTCAGGGCGCGCGGGTCGGCGTCCTGGATGAGGGGCGGTACCTCGCCGAGGCTGATGTGCGAGGTGAACGTCGGGTCCGTCGCTGCCGCGTCGGGCTGGTCGATGTCGCGGAGCCAGCCGTGTGCGGCTACGGCGTCGAGGACCAGTTCGGGTCCGGCGAACGGCACGGCGGGCTGGTCTCGGGCGTCGAGCGCGACGAGGAAGTCGGCCACAGCCTCGCCTGGGACGTCGGTGGTGAAGTAGCACGACCACGACG
This sequence comes from Streptomyces sp. SAS_272, assembly GCF_052543235.1. Classification (NCBI taxonomy): domain Bacteria; kingdom Bacillati; phylum Actinomycetota; class Actinomycetes; order Kitasatosporales; family Streptomycetaceae; genus Streptomyces; species Streptomyces sp. SAS_272. The sequence goes on from NZ_JBMNDR010000009.1 coordinate 127,663, forward strand.
CGAGCGGGCTGCTGGTGTCCGCGCGGGCGGAGATCTGCCAGGCGATCGGCAGGTCTCCCAGGTGGAACGGCTCGTCCGCCAGGCTCCACTGCGCCCATCGGAGGGTGTCGGAGCTGATGTGCAGAACGGTGCTGCGCAGGACCTGGCGGTCCTGGGGTGCCTCGTCCGGCTCATGACGTCCGCGGACGATCGTCAGGCTCGTCCAGCCCAGCCCGGAGAGCGTGTCGGCAACGCCGTCGTAGAGGCACCCGTCGTCACCGGCCAGATGCCGGGGGCCGACCCAGAACGCGGGCTGGCCGCCGGGCGGGTTGGACGGGTCGGGCGGGAAGTCGGGGTACAGGGGCGCCTCCAAGGGGTCGGTGCGGCTCTAGTTGCCGCCGGCACGGCGGCGGGGGCGGCGCGGGGGTGCCTGGACGGGGCCCTGCCAGGTCAGGGCGATGGCGACCTCGGGCGGCAGATGGCCGAGCTGTGCGTCCTCGTCCCGCCCCTCGGCGAGGTAGACGACGGTCCGGCCGGTCTCATCCACGGACTGCACGACCTGCGCCAGGCGGTGCGCCATCGGAAAGAAGGGGTTCATGGCCTGGCGGACCGGAGCATCCCGGTCGCAGGCGGACAGCAGGTCGATGAGATCACCGACGGTCATCTCCGGGGTCGTCACGAACAGCCTCCTGGGGTGAGCGGAAACAGTGAGCGGTGAAAAGGGCGGGGCCCGACATCTGACCGGCCGCCCGGGCGAGAACTACTCGTGGGCGCGCTGTCGTACACGACGTGAGGTCTCCAGCACGCGCGCCACGGCGGCGGCGACGATGTCGGCCGGCGTCTCGATGTCGAACGACAGGTGGTAACCGCGCACCTTGGCCGTGCCGGACACAGCGATCTTCCATCCCTCGCCGTCCGTGCCGGGACGGCCGAGCGGGAACCAACCGAGGTAGAAGCGGCCGTCCTTCGAGCTGACGTGCACGTCCGCGCGGTCGTCCACAATCAGGTGGAAGTCCTCTGCGGAGAACTGGTCCATCACGAGCGTGGGCTGGCCGGGTCCGAGCTGCCACTCACGCAGCCGCAGGGCTTCAACGGTGGTAGCGAAACCGGAGCCCACGGGCGCTACGGTCACGGGCAATCACCTCTCTGACCTGGGGTTTCTTGCAAGGTCGTCTAGGTTGACATGTCCTCACGCACGTTGGCCAGTCTTTCCGCGATCTTTCCTGTCTGCCCCCGGCGAACTGCTGTCCTTGGACAGCGAATCCAGTCGTCCGCCCCGCGCTGACCTGCGGCGACTAACTTGATTGACAAGGGCGTTGGTGTGGCCGTCCCCACTCACCAACGCTATGACCTGCGACGACTACGTTGGATGGCAAGGAACTCCACGGACTTGGTTCGATGTCGGCGGACAACTGCTTCCCCTGTGGCTATGTTCACCGGTCGGCACGATCGAGGTTGAGGGGATAGCCGACCGCTGCGGGTGCCAGCGCCGACTGCGGCGGGCCCGCCCCGACGCTGGCGGGCATCCTCCATACATGTCCACTTCACCCATGGAGCGCCCCGTCGTTTACGTCGACGAGTCCGCCAACTCGGGCCAGAACCTCCTCGACCCGCACCAAACTGTCTTCACGGTGGCCGGGGTTCACCTCCCTGACTACCTCGCCGCCTCCATCGTCAACGAGGTCCGTGGGCAGCTCCCGCGCAATCTGCGCGAGCCGAAGTACACGTCGTTGGCGGGTTCCAGCGGCGGACGGAAGGCGCTGATGAACGCCTTCGCGCGCCTGCCCGAGGGGAGCGTGCGGACGTACCTGGTCCACAAGCGATTCATGGTGATGACCAAGATGGTCGACGTCATCGTGGAACCCATGGCGCACCGGGACGGCTACAACCTGTACGAGGGGAAGGAAACCCTCGCCCTGGCGAACATGCTGCACCTGGCCGGCCCGGTCATGGGGGATGCGGACGCCTACGACCGGATGCTCCAGGCGTTCGTGAACTGGGTCCGGCAGAAGGCCACCACCGACGAGCTGTACGCGGCCATAGCCGCCCTCAAGACCTCCGTGCAAAGCCAGCAGTTCGCCGAGTACGTGGAGGTCCTGGAATACGGCCGGCCCGTCGCTGACGAGACCGCAGCGGAGATCGCATCCCAGGGGCATCGGGACGAGCTGGATCCGGCTATCCCAAGCTTGTACTGCCTCGCCACCACGTTCGGTCAGACCCTGGGCAAGTTCCGCCTGGTGCACGACGCATCGAAAGTAGTCGACCGCAACACCACCCGCCTGCACACCGTGCACTTCCTCCCCGATCCCGCGCGGCCGGGCGAGTTCATGAACCCCTTCATGGGCGGCATCGAGTTCGCGGACAGCAAGGACCACCCGCAGCTCCAGGTGGCGGACTGGGCTGCGGGCGCGACGCGCCAGTGGGCGCAGTGGATGGCAGGTGGCGGCGGGGACCAGTTCTCCCGCGGCCTGGAGCCGGTTGTCCGACCCTGGCTCATCGACGGCATATGGCCGGCTCCCGTGGAGGGCTCAGAGACATGATGGCGACGAGGGGTGCCTGCAGGATCTGAACAGGCTCCCCTGAAGTCGGAGTCGCCCTTGGACCACACCACCAGGAGGAACCAGTGTCATACCCGCAACTGCTCACCCCCGAGGAGAAGCTCGCCGACGCGAAGAAGCTGTTGAGCCTCCCGCGTATCGTCGTGATCTGCGGCTCCACCCGCTTCATGACCGAGATGAACGAGGTCGATCTGCGGGAGACCAAAGCCGGAAAGATTGTCGTCAAACCGAGCTGTGACATGAAGTCGCCGCACGAACTTTGGTCCGATCCTGGCGAGGCCGAGGCGCTGAAGGTTCGGCTCGACGATCTGCACCGGGCGAAGATCCGGCTCGCTGATGAGGTGCTCGTAGTCGGCGACTACATCGGAGACAGCACCCGAGCCGAAATCGCCTACGCCCGGTCGCTGGGCAAGCCCGTGCGGTTCACGCACCCCGAAGTCAACCCTGACGCCTGACCGCCCGCTGCCACCTCGACCACCAGGGCCGGCAGCCCGCCGCCTGACCGTCTCGCGGTGACTTCGGCCGCCACCCACCCCACACCCTCCGCAGGCATCCCCTGGCACTGTGGCAGCGGCGGTGGGGGCCGGACCGTCACAGGGCTCCGAAAATCAAAGTGATCACTTCCTGGTCTCCCCTACCCTGCCGGACACCGACAGCCCCTCCTGACAAGGACGGTCCGATGACGAGCAACCCCGCCGTGCGCCCGGAGATCATCGACTTCTACAGCCGGTCCGACGAAGCCGCACGGCTGCAGACCACCGCCACAGGCACCCTGGAGTTCGCGCGCACCCGCGAGTTACTGCGCCGCCACCTCCCACCGGCACCGGCCCGCGTGCTCGATGTCGGCGGTGGTCCCGGAACGCACGCCCGATGGTTGGCCGACGACGGCTACACGGTGCACGTCGTGGACCCCGTCCCCAAGCACGTCACCCAGGCAGCCGCCATCGACGGCGTGACGGCCGAGCTGGGCGACGCCCGCCGCCTCACCGCCGCGGACAGGACGTACGACGTCGTTCTGCTTCTCGGCCCGCTCTACCACCTCCACGACAAGACCGACCGGATCTCCGCGCTGACGGAGGCGGCCCGCGTGGCCCGGCCTGGCGGGCTCATCGCCGCGGCGGCGATCTCCCGCTATTCGCCCCTCCTCGACTACATCGCGACCACCGGTATCACCGAGTCCGCGATCCAGGACGGGGTCCGTGACACCCTGGCCCAGGGCCGCTACGCCGGACAGCGCGGCTTCACCGTCGCCTACTTCCAGACCTCCACCGAGCTGCGCGCGGAGGTCACGGAGGCCGGTCTTACCGACCCCAGCCTCTACGGAATCGAAGGACCCGGCTGGGTGGCGGTCAAGGCCATCGAGAAGTACACCAGCGCCAACCTCATGGGCACGGACATGTACGAAGCGGCCCTCGCCGCGGCCCGCATCGCGGAACCGCACGCGGCCCTCACCGATGCCTCTGCCCACATTCTCGCCATCACCGGGCCCTGACCGATCTAGGGTGTCGCCTCATGACGCTGCTGATCGTAGGTGGGTCCGGGTTCCTGGGCACCGAGCTGGTCCGGCAAGCTGTATTGGCGGGGCGCCCGACAGCCGCGACCTATACGACCAGGCCCGGCAGTGCTCCGGGGATTACCTGGCGCAGTCTCGACCTGCGGGATCCAGGGAGCGTGGAAGCGGTCGTGGCCGAGGTGAACCCTCGCGTCATCGTCAATGCGTCGAGCGGCGGGGCCGACTGGGCAGTCACAGCCGAGGGACCCGTCCGCCTCGCGATCGCCGCAGCGAAGGCCGGAAGCAGAATGATCCAGGTCTCCACCGACGCCGTCTTCTCCGGCCAGAGTCACGTTCCCTACGACGAACACTGCAGGCCCGACCCCATCACCCCGTACGGAGCGGCGAAGGCCGCCGCGGAAACGGTGCTGCTGCTTCATCCGGACGCCGTCGTGGCCCGCACCTCGCTGATCATCGGCGACGGCCAGTCCGAGCACGAACGCACCGTCCACGCACTGGCCACCGGCACCCGCGATGGCGTCCTCTTCACAGACGACTTCCGATGCCCGGTCCACGCGAGCGATCTGGCCGCAGCGCTCATCGAACTCGCGTCGGGCGACACGACCGGCGTCCACCACCTCGGCGGGAACCAGGCTCTCAGCCGGCACGAGCTGGGCGTGCTCATCGCCCGACGCGACGGACTCGACGCATCGCGACTGCCCACCGGCCTACGAGCCGACAGCACCCTGCCCGGGCCCCTCGACATCCGCCTGGACAGCCGCTCGACACAGCGCAAGTTGCGCACCACGCTGCGCGGCGCGCACCAGTTCCTCGCCCCGGGACGGCCTCACCAACACCCTTGCCAATCAAGTTAGTCGCCGCAGGTCAGCGCGCAGGGCTTCGGCGAAGTCCGCTGACGTCTGTTTCGTGATCATGTGAGCCCGGGGAGCTGAAGGGGTCGACTCGGGTTTCGATCGTCGTGGCGGAGGCCAGCGGCGATGTTGGTGACTCCGTCCCCATACCGCCTACGCCGAAGCCCTGGGTACATGACGGCTGCGTGCAGGGCGGCCCGACCGAGCTTGCGCTCATTCCCTACAACTGGAAGCTCTACCGCGATCACGAACGACTCTCGGCTCCTCGGTCGACGCTGGCCCTGTCGGGAGCTGCGTGGCATTCGCTGCGCAAGTCGCGGATCTGGTGTCCTGCGCCGCAAGTTCGTCGAAGAAGTCCAGCGCGGTTCGGCGGAGAAGTCCCCTGCTGAGAGATGTGTTCGCTGTGGTGCCCGCCACGGGGCGCACCGGAGTTCTTCGCCGGATCTCTGGCGCGGCATGCTAGAAGTCGTACAGCGCAAAGTCAGTAATCGGGCGGTACCCAATCCGCTGATAGAGGCCGTTGCTGGTGGGGTTGGCCAGGTCCGTAAACAGCAGGACCTCCGCCGCGCCTGCGGCTAGAGCGGCCCGGCTCACCTCGACTGTCGCGGCGCCGGCGTAACCGCGACCGCGCAGGTGTGCCGGGGTATAGACGGGGGCCACCCGGATCTGGCCCGCGACCATGGGCGTCCTGCCCGCCATGGAGACGGGGGTGCCGTCCGGGGTTTCCCAGAGCGTGACGCGTTCGTGGGCGATGCGCGTGTCCGCCCACGAGCTGTTGTCCGCAGAGGGGGCTCCTCCGATGTCGGTGACGAACTCGCGTTGCCAAAGCATGAGTTGCTCGCGGTCCTGCTCGCCCGCGACTCGCCCCCGGCCCTCAGGGAACGGTTCTGGTGGCGTGAGCGTGCCCAAGCGGTACAGGCGCTCCCGCTCGTGCAGCGTCGGTATCGCGCCCGTGCGCCGCTGCCAAGCCTCTGCGAAGAAGCTGGCGGTGTCGTGGTCCGCGTTGACGCCGGGGAGGGGATGGCCGAGGCCGGCTAGTTGAGCGGCGAGGCTGTCGGCCTCTTCGGGGGTGAGGGGGGTGAGGGTCAGGCGGCGGGGCGGGGTACGGAAGAAGGTCGCACGGACCTCGCCCGCCCGTTCCAGCAGGCCGAAGATGGGGGCGTCGGCGCCGTACGCGTCCGCCCCGCGCGTACGCAGTGCCTCGGTCACCGTCAGCGGGACGGTGTGCAGGGCGGGACGCGACTGTAGGAAGTCTCCGGCGCGAGCGAGAAAGTCGTCGAGGTCTTCGGTGAGGTGCCAGTCATCCGGACTCATGTCTCATGATCCCGCGTGCCGTCGGCGTGCGCCCGTGGTTTTCCGCTGGGAGGGGCGCGAACACGTCTGCCGTCGAGGGGGCTTCGGCGCCGACACCTCGCTGGACTTCTTCAACGCACTTGTGGGGGGCGGGACATTAGCTTGATCTTTGATCACGGGCATCGGACCAGGACGAGGGAAGGCTTTGGCCATGCCTGGCCACGTCGTCCAGCGCGTTCCTCGCCATGCCGAGGAACGCGTTGCGCACCGCTATGAATTCCATACCGGCCTCGTGCACGGTGTCACCCCCGTCGGCAGGGCCTGGTAACTCGCGTGCAAGTGTCCAGAGGTTTCGCTTCAAGGCGTCCGCCCCCTCAATCTCCCCTTCGAGACATCACTGCACGTCAGCGGGTGCTTTAGTGGACGGATACAAGCGGATTCCTCAGTCCCTTTCACCCAAGACACCACGCACCGCGCGGAGTTCCTCGCCACTCGCTTTGCGAGAGAGGCCCCTCAACCCCCGTGCCGCTGGCGCCCGCTGGTGCTCCTCAGTCATGCTGCGGGAGCTGAGCCCCATGATCGGACGGAGTCACGCGTGATCGTCTTTGAAGTCTTCTCCGGTGAGCTAGTCGACGGGTTGAGCCGCCAGGCCGCCGAGGCCGGCATCACCGATGCGGCGATCGTCTCTTTGATCGGGGCCGCCGACTCCTTCACCGTCTCGACCATGCCCGAAGGCGACGCCCTCAAGGACAACATCACGAAGTACGACCTGCCCGGCGAGATGACCGGCACCGGCGAGATCCGCAACGGCTCTGTCCACCTCCACGTCGTCATCGGCGTCGAAGGCGACCACGCCATCGCCGGACACCTCCACGAAGCCGTCGTCGGCACCCACTTCGCCCGCGCCTACGCCATCCCCATCGCCTAATGCCTGTACCGCACACCAGCGGCCGTCTTCAATGGATTGACGTCCCCCCGCCGCTGCGCGCTCGCCTCGAAACCGCCCTCGGCGCACCCGTCACCGACGCGGTCACCCCGGGCGGCGGCTTCGGCCACCAGCTCGCCGCCACCCTCCGCCTAGACAGCGGTCGACGGGTCTTCGTCAAGGCCGCCCCCGACGACGACCCGCTCACTGCCGCCAACCTCCACGAGGCGGCCGTCCTCGACACTCTGCCGCGTGGCGCTCCGGCCCCGGACCTGCTGGGCATCCACCGCGCCGCCGACTGGACCGCCGTCGTCATCGCCCACCTCGACGGACCCCACCCGGACCTCTCTGCGGCCTCCGGCGACGCCGAACAGACTTGGGACCTGCTGGCCAAGCTCACCTCCAGCCCCGCCCCCGCGCCGTACACCGCGGCGGTGAGCGCCGTGCCCTCCACGGCGGCGGCCCTGCACGGCTGGGACGAGCTTGCCGCCGATCCGCCGGACGACCTCGCCCCCGCCGCCCGCGTCCACCTGCCGCAGCTCGCCGAACTGGAAGCGACCTGGCCCGCCCTGGCCTGCGGCACCCGCATCGTCCACGGCGACCTGCGGGCCGACAACATGGTCCGCGACCACGACCAGGGTGTGACCTTCGTGGACTGGGCGCACGCCACCACCGGCCCGGCCTGCATCGACGCCGCTTCCCTCGCGCCGCAGCTCGTCCTCGCCGGACACGCGCCCGCAGACATCGCCCGTCTGCTCCGTGACCACCCCGCTACCGCCAGCAGTCCCGACACCACCACGGCGTTCCTCGCTGCGCTCACCGGCCACTGGCACCGCAACGCCCGCAGGCCCTCGCCCCCCGGCGCCCCCGGACTGCGCGCCTACCAACGCCGCGCGGCAGCCGCCGGCCTCGCCCTCCTCGGCTACCGCCTGCGTTGACACCTCACTCGTCACCGAGTTGCCCCGTTGGACCTAATGGGGCTGACCGGTCGTGACGTGCGATGGCGCTCACCCCTCCTGCTTTGAGTGAGCGCCGTTCTCTAGTCCCTTTCACCCGAGTCACCAGTGCGCGTCGGCCGCCTCAATCGCAGAGCCGCGACAAGTGGTTCCCAGAGACCGTGGACCAGGTGGGGAACAACGCGGTGTGTCCGTTCCTGGCGCGGGTCAAGACGACGTACAGCAGCTCGGAGCCGGTCGGGTACGGCTCCCCTTCGGAGCCCTGGAACTCGTTGCTTCCGAGGAACAAGATCGTGGTGTCGGCTTTCCGGCCCTTGGTCTGATGGAGGTTCATGACCTGGATCCGGGCCTGCCAGGCTGTCCCTGCCCCGACCAGCGCTTCGTCGCGTGCGCGGAGAAGCTCCTGCCCGGGGGGGGGGGGGGGGGGGGGGGGGGGGGGGGGGGGGG